>NZ_JAAGPE010000578.1:0-2389 GCF_017104605.1 Burkholderia sp. Ac-20384
TGCCCGGTTCGTGCAGTACGTCGTCGAAGCGCTCGCGCAGCTGCGGCACGTCGATGCGATCTGGCGGCAGCACGAACAGCGCGAGATGCACGCCTTCGCCGTCACCGGCCTCGATCGTCAGTTCTCCGACGCGTCGCTGCGTGCCCGTCATGCGCTCGAAGTTCGCGAGCGACCATGCGGTCTGCTGCGTGAACGCGCGCCGGTACGCGTCGCCATGGAATACGTCGAGCGCGTCCGTCACGTACAGCGCCAGGTATTTGCGCGGGCCGCGATCGGTCGCACGAAAGCGCCGCGCATGCGTGAAGCCGGGAATCGCGACACGTTCCTGCATGTGCTCGCGGTCGTACCACGCGTTGAAATCGGCTTCGTGCGCGGGGTCGATATCCGTCCAGACGCAAAGCTGGCCGTGCGGAAGGGAAAGGCGGGTCATCGCGGGGTTCCTCGTGACGGGGGGATGTCAGGAACCGCAGTTTCCCGAAGACGGGCCGCGCCCGTCCAACAAGAAAACAAATTCGCGGTGAACAGGTTTTCTTATGAGCGGCGCGGACGGTGTTTCGCGGGGGGCGTGGCGGGTGGGGTGGCGGGCGTCGTGCGTTTCGCTTTCGCTTTGGCCGTTGCTTGCGTATCGGTTTTGGTTCTGGTTTTCGTCTTCGTCGCGGGACGGGCGGGTGTCGTGCCCACGCTGCCGGATGTGGCCGGTGCCGCCGGTTTCGCATGGCTCGCGGCCGCCGCCATCGCGCGCGCAACTTCGCTGGCGAGTTCCGCGATGCGCGCGGCGACCGGCAGGCCTTGGCTGCGGTACGTCGCGACGAGCGGCAGCGCGGGGAATTCGGGTTCGACGTCGAGCAGTTCGAGCGCGCCTTCGTGCAGCTCGCGCCCGATGATCGCGGGCGGCAACGCGGCCACGCCGAAGCCGTCGGCGACGAGGCGGATCATCGCCGCGACCGACGTGATGCAGTTGATGCTGGCCGGCCGTTCGACGGCCGCGAACAGCCGCTCGATCGTCGCGTGCGGCCCCGAGTGGCGCGAGAAGCTGATGATCGGGAATTCGGCCAGGCGCGCGACGTCGAGCGGCTGGCCACCGAGCCCGAGGCGCGGGCTGGCCGCCCAGTGCACCGGGAATTCGCACAGCGGCAGGTTCGTGAAATCGGGGCCCGGCACCGGGTCGGTCTGCAGGATCAGGTCGACGCCGTCGGTGCTGAGCAGGCGGATCAGGTGCAGCGTCGTGTCGCTGGTGATCTCGACGTCGAGGCGTGGATAGCGCTCGCGCAGTTGCGCCATCAGCGCGGGGAACCAGCTGTGGACGATCGACTCGATCACGCCGATCCGGATCAGGCCCGCATCGCTTGCCGCATCGATATCGCGGCGCATTTCGCCGTCGAGCCGCACGATCCGCTCCGCGTACGCGAGCATGCGGCGCCCGGCGGGCGTGAGCGTGGCCGAGCGCGTGTTGCGGTCGAACAGGCGCACGTCGAACGCTTCCTCGAGCGACGCGATGCGGCTCGATACGGCGGCCTGCGTCGTATGCAGTTTTTCGGCCGTGAGCCGGAAGTTTTCCAGCTTGGCGAGCCAGACAAAGGTTTCAAGAAACCGGATGTTCATCGACGTTCGAACAGTGGGGCAGTGCCGGGCGGGGCGGCGGGATCGGTCGATGGTAGCGGATTTTCGGGGGCGGGAAACAGGAGGGAAGCAGGCGGGAGGCGCGATGCGCGCGGCGGCGGGGGGGCTTGGACGGTCCGCGTAGGGCAGTTGCGCGACGGGAAACGCCTGCAGGACGATGAGCGTGCAGGGCCGCCCGCGACGCGTGCGTCATGCGGGCGGCGCACCCGCGCGCATCAAAGCTTGTCGAACGCGAGCGTCGGCACGTCGACGACCATCGCGCCACCGTCCGCGACGAGCGTTGCGCCGGTCACGAACGACGCGTCCGGTGATGCAAGGAACGCGCAGACGGCCGCGATTTCGTCCGGGTCGGCCGCGCGCCGCAGCGGCACGTCGGCACTGACGCGCGCATACGCGCCGTCGAGCGTGTCGCCGTGCGCCGACATCAGCGGTGCCATCTCCGCATCGGCCATCGGCGTACGGACCCAGCCGGGACACACCGCATTCGCCCGCACGCCGTGCGGCCCGTAGTCGCGCGCGAGCGACCGGGCGAGCCCGAGCAGCGCGTGCTTGCCGACCGTATAGCCGCACACGCCGGGCCCGGCCGCGAGCGCGGCGATCGACGCGACCAGCACGATGCTGCCGCGCTGCGCGATCAGGTCGGGCAGGCATGCGCGCGCACTCACGAACGCGGTGTCGAGGTTCGCGTGCATAGATCGGAAGCGCGTCGGGTAGGGAAAGAGTGTAAGATACTGTGTAGAGCTCGGGTGTGGCCGTAGCATACAAAACA
>NZ_JAAGPE010000579.1:0-2121 GCF_017104605.1 Burkholderia sp. Ac-20384
CCCTGCTCGGCAGCGCGGGGCGCGACGACGCGCTCGCCGCGTGGCTCGACACGCTGCGCCGCGAACCGTCGCTGACACCCGCACAGACGGCGAGGATCGAGGACCAGTCACTGCGGCTCGTGCTGCGGCAGACGGACGACGCGATCGCGCAGCAGGATTACGCGCAGGCGCGCAAGCTGCTCGAACGCGCGAGCCCGGCCGGCCGTGCGGACAAGCGCTACGCGCTCGAGCTGGCCGATCTCGAACGCGCGCAAGGCCATTACGATGCGGCGCGCGCTGCGCTCGCGCCGGTCGTCGCCCGCACGCCGGACGATGCCGATACGCAGCTCGCGCTGGCCCGCATCGACGAGGACAGCGGCAATCGGGCCGCGGCGCTTGCACGCGTGCAGGCGGTGCTGGCCCGCACGCCGGACGACGACGTCGACACGCAGCTGTCGGCCGTGCGCCGCCTGAACGCGCTGCGCCGCCCGGACGAAGCCGTGCAGGTGACCGACCGGCTGCATGCCGCGTATCCGTCACGCCCGGATGTGACGGTCGCGGCCGGACGCGTGGCCGAGGCGCAAGGGCGCTATGACGATGCAGCGTCGCTGTACCGGATGTCGCAGTCGCAGGAACGCACCACGGGCGTGAGCCCGGGGCGTGACGGCCTGACGCCTGCGCAGGCCGCGTTCGCGGATCTCGAGCAGCGGCGCAATCCCGAGATCGAGACCGGCTGGACGCCCGCCTACAAGTCGGGCGACGAAGGCATTTCGTCGTATCGCGCGCAGCAGGTGCCGATCTACATGCAGATGCCGATCCGCTACGACGGGCACGTGTTTGCGCAGATCGACACCGTGCATCTCGACCCGGGCACGCTCGACACGAGCAACCCGAACGCGTATTCGCTCAATACGTTCGGCAGCTACGCGGCGCTCAGGGCAAGGAACGAGCTGACGCCCGCCGCGATCGCGAATCCGCCGGGCTCGCTGCACCAGACGGCCACGGGTGTCGCGCTCGGCGCCGGCTATCTGACGGACGCATGGCGCTTCGACCTCGGCACGTCGCCGCTCGGTTTCCCCGTGCATTACCTGGTCGGCGGCGTGCGCTATCGCTTCGACGCGGGCCCGGCCAGTTTCTCGGTGAATGCGTCGCGGCGGCCGGAAACGAGCAGCGTGCTGTCGTACTCGGGGATGCGCGACCCGTGGACGGGTGCGGTCTGGGGCGGCGTGCGCCGCGACGGCGTGACCCTGCGCGCGTCGGTCGACGTCGGCCGCACGAACCTGTTCGCGGAACTCGGCGCGGGCGTGCTGTCCGGCCGCAATGTCGAACGCAACGCGGAAGTCACGCTGCGCACGGGCTTTACGATGCCCGTGTACGAGCGCGCGACGATGAAGGTCAGCACCGGGCTCGTCGGCAACGCGTGGCACTACGCGCAGAACCTGCGCTACTACACGTACGGGCAGGGCGGTTACTACAGCCCGCAACGCTACCTGTCGCTCGGCGTGCCGATCGAATGGGCGGGGCGGCACGATGCGCTGTCGTGGGACCTGACCGTCACGGGCGGGATCTCGAACAGCTACGAGAAAGATTCGCTGTTTTACCCGATGTCCGCGGACCAGCGGGCCGCGCAGGTGGCGGCCGGGTTCGTGTACGCGGGCAGCTCGACGCGCGGCGTGTCGTTCTCGTACGGCATCAACGGGATCGTCGAGTACCGCGTGAACCCGCACCTGAGTGTCGGCGCGCAACTGAAAGTCGACCGGTCGCACGACTACGCGCCGAGTTCGGCGCTGGTGTACCTGCGTTATGCGTTCGACGCGCGCGCGCAACGCAGCTGGCTCGTCACGCCGACGCCGGTGCGGCTTTATTCGGATTACTAGGGGAACGTCGTGAATACGGAACTCGATGCCACCCGTCCCGCGCTCGGCGCCGCCGGCCTGCTGGGCCGCCTGCGTACGCTGCTGGGCGTGCCGGCCGGCGGCCGTGTCGGCACGGTGAGCCGGCTCGCGATCGACGGCTTGCCCGATGCCTGGACGCAACTGGAAGCCGGCGGCCTGTACGCGATCTACGCGGCCGGCGGCACGTCGGCCTGCGATGCGCTCGTGTGGGAGAGTGCGCGACAGGCACGCACGCGCGACGTGACGG
>NZ_JAAGPE010000580.1:0-238 GCF_017104605.1 Burkholderia sp. Ac-20384
GAAAAAAAAAAATGCAGGGGTGACACGCCGAGGCGCAGGGCGACGCCCCTCGCCGGGCCACGGAGGCAACACAGAGCGCAGGAGCGCACCTCCCCCGCCCCGTCCGGCACCAACGGTCGCGGCCGGGCGGCGCGCGTGCAGGCGCAGGCCGTCAGACGCCGTCGAACGGCCCGCCGGCACCGCGCCCGGATCCAGCCCCGGCGGCGCGACAGCCAACCGGCCAGCTTCTAGCACGAGC
>NZ_JAAGPE010000581.1:0-240 GCF_017104605.1 Burkholderia sp. Ac-20384
GGGGGTGGAGGCAGGGGGGCAGGTGGGAGAGTGGTGAGGAAGAGACTGAGTTGTGTGGGGGAGGTGGCGCGGGGGGGGTTGAGGTGAGAGGTGTGTGGGTGGGGTGTAGAGGAGAGAGGGAGAGGATGAGGAGGATAGGGAATAAGTGGGTGATGGAGAGGTGGGAGAGGAGGTGGGAGGTGTAGATGGTGTAGAGTCGGTGGGCGAGGATGATTTGTGTTTTTTTTTTTTTTAATGTTC
>NZ_JAAGPE010000582.1:0-1997 GCF_017104605.1 Burkholderia sp. Ac-20384
TCGCCTGCCACCGGGTGCGGGCCGCCGCATCGCGCTGACGATCGACGACGGCCCGGACCCGGACGTCACGCCGCGCGTGCTCGACCTGCTCGACCGTTACGATGCGCGCGCGACGTTCTTCTGCATCGGCGATCTCGCGCGCCGTCATCCGCGCTGGATCGAGGCGATCGTCGCGCGCGGTCACGCGATCGAGAACCACAGCCAGCGGCACCGGCACACGTTCTCGCTGTCGGGGCCCGCCGCGCTGCGGCGCGAGATCGCGGCCGCGCAGCAGACGCTGACCGAGCTCGCCGGCACACGCCCGCTGTTCTTCCGTGCGCCGGCCGGCCTGCGCAACCCGTTTCTCGAACCGGTGCTGTGCGAACTCGGCCTGCAGCTGGCGAGCTGGACGCGGCGCGGTTTCGACACGCGCGCACGCGATGCCGCGACCGTCACGCGCCGCCTGCTGCACGGTCTCGCGGCACGCGACATCCTGCTCGTGCACGACGGCCATGCGGCGCGTGACGCGCGCGGTGAACCGGTCGTGCTCGACGTGCTGCAGGCGGTGCTGCACGCGGCCGTCGATGCGCAACTGCACTGGACCACGCTGCGCGCGGCGCTCGCGCCGGAACCGCCCGGCGGGCCGGGCGAGCCGGCCGGTTCGGCCCCCCCGTTTGATAAAATCTGACCTCGAACGGCGCGCCTGCCAGCCCTGCTGCGGCGCCCGTTCCGGCCACCGGATGCGACCCTCGTGAAACCTCTCCTGCTCTCGCACTTCACCGCCACCAGCTGCATCAGCCGCGGCCTCGATGCGACCCTCGATGCGCTGCGCCGCGCGCGCGGCGGGCTCCAGCCCTGCGACTTCGAGCGTGCGGATCTCGACACGTGGATCGGCGCGGTGGACGGCGTCGATGCGCAGCCCGTGCGCGCCGACCTCGCCGACTTCGAGTGCCGCAACAACCGCCTCGCGCAGCTCGGCCTCACGCAGGACAACTTCGACGCACGCGTCGCGGCGGCTGTCGCGCGCTACGGCGCAGCGCGCGTCGGCGTGTTCATCGGCACGAGCACGGCCGGCATCCTCGAAACCGAGCACGCCTATCAGCGCCGCGATCCGGCAAGCGGCGCGCTGCCCGCCGACTTCCGCTACGCGCACACGCACAACCCGTATTCGCCGGCCGCATTCGTACGCGCGTTTCTCGCGCTGCGCGGGCCGGCGATGGCGATCTCGTCTGCCTGCTCGTCCGGCGCGAAAGTGTTCGGCTCCGCGCGCCGCATGATCGAGGCAGGCTTGATCGACGCGGCCGTCGTCGGCGGCGTCGATTCGTTGTGCCTGACGACGCTGTACGGCTTCAATTCTCTCGAACTGCTGTCGCGCCAGCCGTGCCGTCCGTTCGACGTCGCACGCGACGGCATCTCGATCGGCGAGGCCGCCGCGTTCGCGCTCGTCGAACGCGTGCCCGACCCGCCCGCCGCACTCGACGCCCACGCGATCCTGCTGCTCGGCATCGGCGAATCGAGCGACGCGCATCACATGTCGTCGCCGCATCCGGACGGGCTCGGCGCGCGCGGCGCGATCGAGCAGGCGCTCGCGGCCGCCGGGCTCGGCGCGAACGACATCGACTACGTGAACCTGCACGGCACCGCGACGCCGAGCAACGACGCGGCCGAAAGCCGCGCGATCGGCGCGCTGTTCGCCAGCACGCCGTGCAGTTCGACGAAGGGCGCGACCGGCCATACGCTCGGCGCGGCGGGTGCGCTAGAGGCAGTCGTCGCTGCGCTCGCGCTGCGCGAGCAGTTCGTGCCGGCCGGCGTCAACACGACGCGACCCGACCCGGCACTCGCTGCCGACTACGTACTCGCAAGCCGCGATGCGCGCGTGCGTGCCGTCCTCTCCAATTCGTTCGGGTTCGGCGGCACGAATTGCAGCCTGATCCTCGGCCGCGCCGACCACGCACGCCGTTGAGGCCCGCCATGACACTCACCGCCTTCATCGAAAGCATCGGCCTCGTCGGCCCCGG
>NZ_JAAGPE010000583.1:0-2302 GCF_017104605.1 Burkholderia sp. Ac-20384
GCTCGCCTCGAGCGCCTGCGCTTTTTCGCGCCGGCGTACCGCCGATGCGAGCCGCACGCCGCCGAGGCCGAGCACGATCAGCGCGGCACCGGCCACGGCCGACAGCACCCTGCCGGCGGCCGCGAGCGCGGGACCGCTGCCGGTGCCGATCGACCAGACGATCGTCAGCGCGCCGGTCAGCCAGACCACATGGCCGACCGACCGCGCGACCGGTGCCGTGAGATCCCCGTTGAACGCTGCGTGAAACGCGAGCCACGCGAGCCCGAGCAACGCGATGCCGAACGCCTGGCCGAGCATCGCCGGCTGGACGTTCGCAAGCTGCAGCGCGTTGAAGAGCGACTGCCAGGGCGTCAGCACGAACAACACGCCGAACGCCAGCAGCAGTACGGCATCGACAATCAGCACGGCTCGCAGCAGCGGTTTCATCGGCAATTAGTCCACGTGGTAGTTCGGCGCTTCCTTCGTGATCTGCACGTCGTGCACATGCGACTCGCGCATGCCCGCCGCGGTGATCTGGACGAATTCAGCCTTGTCGTGCAGCTCGTCGATCGTCTTGCAGCCGCAGTAGCCCATGCTCGCGCGCACACCGCCGACCAGCTGGAACAGGATCGCGTTGACCGAACCCTTGTACGCGACACGGCCTTCGATGCCTTCCGGCACGAGCTTGTCGATGTTCGCCGAGTTGTCCTGGAAGTAGCGGTCTGCCGCGCCGTCCTTCATCGCACCGACGGAACCCATGCCGCGATACGACTTGTACTGGCGGCCCTGGTACAGGAACACGTCGCCCGGCGCCTCTTCGGTGCCCGCGAACATGCTGCCCATCATCACCGCGTTCGCGCCGGCCGCGAGGGCCTTCGACACGTCGCCCGAGAAGCGCACGCCGCCGTCGGCGATGCACGGCACGCCCGTGCCCTTCAGTGCTTCCGCGACGTTCGCGATCGCGCTGATCTGCGGCACGCCGACACCGGCGACGATCCGCGTCGTGCAGATCGAGCCCGGGCCGATACCGACCTTGACTGCATCCGCGCCGTATTCGACGAGCGCCTTCGCGGCGGCGGCCGTCGCGATGTTGCCGCCGATCACTTCGACGTGCGGGAAGTTCTGCTTGACCCAGCGAACGCGCTCGAGCACGCCCTTGCTGTGGCCGTGCGCGGTATCGACGACGATCACGTCGACGCCGGCCTGCACCAGCAGCTCGACGCGCTCTTCGTTGTCGGGACCGACGCCGACCGCCGCGCCTGCGCGCAGCTTGCCGTGTTCGTCCTTGCACGCGTCCGGGTGCTCGGTCTGCTTCGTGATGTCCTTGACGGTCATCAGGCCGCGCAGTTCGAACGCGTCGTTGACGACCAGCACGCGCTCGAGGCGGTGGCTGTGCATCAGCGCCTTCGCTTCGGCGAGCGGCGTGCCTTCCTTGACCGTGACGAGGCGCTCGCGCGGCGTCATGATCGACTTGACCGGCTCATCGAGGCGGGTTTCGAAACGCAGGTCGCGGTTCGTGACGATGCCGACGAGTTGCGGGCCTTCGACGACCGGGAAGCCCGAGATGCCATGCTGGCGCGACAGCGCGATCACGTCGCGCACCTTCATTTGCGGCGGCACCGTGATCGGATCGCGGACGACGCCCGATTCGAAACGCTTGACCTTCGCGACCTCGCGGGCCTGTTCGGCCGGCGTCAGGTTCTTGTGGACGATACCGACGCCACCCTGCTGTGCCATCGCGATCGCAAGGCGACCTTCGGTGACCGTGTCCATCGCGGCGGACACGAGCGGCATGTTCAGGGAGATGTTGCGGGTCAGCTTGGTCTTGAGGCTGGTGTCGCGCGGGAGAACGTCGGAAAAGGCGGGAACGAGGAGCACGTCATCGAAAGTGAGTGCTTTTTGGATCAGACGCATGGCAAATCCTATGGGCGCAAAAGCGAATTATACGCGAAGCGCCGCGAATTTTCACAACACGAACAACGGCTTAGCCGGTTTCAGCCGTTCGGGGGCCGAATCGTTCGGATCGCCGTTCGGTTCGTTTTCGATCGCCTTTCGTTTCACCGCCGCATCGAGCCATTCGCGCAGCCGGCGGCCAGGCGGCCGATCCGTCTGTTGCGAACAGGTCACGCGACGGTAATGGCCACGAAGAAGCAGGGCCCGGCAACGTGTCGAATCGGCCTGCCTACCCTCTGTTATAGCAGTCCGGCCGCGCGCGCGATCATCGCGATGCCTGCGCCGGCCGCCACGCAGCCGGCGATCCGCGCAACCCGCGCACCGGACGGCGCGAGGCGCTCCGCGGCAATCGCGGCCGGCACGGCGGCCA
>NZ_JAAGPE010000060.1:0-43119 GCF_017104605.1 Burkholderia sp. Ac-20384
CGCGTTTCGCCGGCGGCGCGCTCGACGTGCCGGCCGATGCGACGCTCGTGCTCGCACGCGACGATGCGCAGTTCACGCTGCGCGTCGAGGCGCACGGCGCCTGAACGACACGCGAACCGTATCCCGGGCCGCTGGTTTGCACCGCGGCCCGTTTGCATAGTTGGAATCACGCACACCATGACCACCGACACCACTGGCCGCACCGGCAATCCCGCTGCGACCGCGAGCCCCGACCGGTTCCGCTACGGCTTCCTGAAGGGCAACCCGCAGCTCACGAAAAACGGCGAGCTGAAGCACCTGCTGTCGATCGAGGGCCTGCCGCGCTCGATCGTCAACCACATCCTCGATACGGCCGAGCAGTTCGTCAGCGTGACGGACCGTGAAGTGAAGAAAGTGCCGCTGCTGCGCGGCAAGTCCGTGTTCAACCTGTTCTTCGAGAACTCGACGCGCACGCGCACGACCTTCGAGATCGCGGCGACGCGCCTGTCGGCCGACGTGCTGAACCTGAACATCAACGCATCGTCGACGAGCAAGGGCGAATCGCTGCTCGACACGATCAACAACCTGTCGGCGATGCATGCCGACCTGTTCGTCGTGCGTCACGCGTCGAGCGGCGCGCCGTACCTGATCGCCGAGCACTGCGCACCGCACGTGCACGTGATCAACGCCGGCGACGGCCGCCATGCGCATCCGACGCAGGGCCTGCTCGACATGTACACGATCCGTCACTACAAGCGCGACTTCACGAAGCTGCGCGTGGCGATCGTCGGCGACATCCTGCATTCGCGCGTCGCGCGCTCCGACATTCACGCGCTCACCACGCTCGGCGTGCCGGAAGTGCGCGCGATCGGCCCGCGCACGCTGCTGCCGGGTGGCCTCGAGCAGATGGGCGTGAAGGTGTTCCACAACCTCGACGAAGGGCTGAAGGGCGTCGACGTGATCATCATGCTGCGCCTGCAGAACGAGCGGATGAGCGGCGCGCTGCTGCCTTCCGCACAGGAATACTTCAAGACCTGGGGCCTGACGCCCGAGCGCCTCGCGCTCGCCGCGCCCGATGCGATCGTGATGCACCCGGGCCCGATGAACCGCGGCGTCGAGATCGATTCGCAGGTCGCCGATGGCCCGCAGTCGGTGATCCTCAACCAGGTCACGTTCGGCATCGCCGTGCGGATGGCGGTGATGGGCATCGTCGCCGGCAACAGCGACTGAGCCCGCTTTCGCGCATCCTTATTCACGCAATCAACGCATTCACAGACAGCGCATGAAGATTCATATCAAAGGCGGCACGCTGATCGACCCGGTCGCCGGCACCGAGCAGCAGGCCGACGTATTCGTCGCAGGCGGCACGATCGCCGCGCTCGGCACGGCGCCGGCCGGTTTCAACGCGGACAAGACGATCGACGCCGCGGGCCTGATCGTCGCGCCCGGCCTCGTCGACCTGTGCGCGCGGCTGCGCGAGCCCGGCTACGAGCACAAGGCGACGCTTGCGTCCGAGATGGCCGCGGCCGTCGCGGGCGGCGTCACGACCCTCGTGTGCCCGCCGGATACCGACCCCGTGCTCGACGAGCCGGGCCTCGTCGAGATGCTCAAGTACCGCGCGCGCAATCTGCACCAGGCGAACGTGCATCCGCTCGGCGCGCTGACGGTCGGCCTCAAGGGCGAAGTGATCACCGAGATGGTCGCGCTGACCGAGTCCGGCTGCGTCGGCTTCACCCATGCCAACGTGCCGGTGCGCGACACGCAGGTGCTGCTGCGTGCGCTTCAGTACGCGAGCACCTACGACTACACCACGTGGCTGCGCCCGCAAGACGCATTCATCGGCCGCGGCGGTGTCGCCGCGAGCGGTGCGCTGGCGTCGCGGCTCGGGCTGTCCGGCGTGCCGGTTGCAGCCGAGACGATCGCGCTGCACACGATCTTCGAACTGATGCGCGTGACGGGCGCACGCGTGCACCTCGCGCGGCTGTCGTCGGCGGCCGGGCTCGCACTCGTGCGCGAGGCGAAGGCCGAGGGGCTGCCCGTGACCTGCGACGTCGGCGTGAATCACTTGCATCTGATCGACGTCGACATCGGCTACTTCGATTCGCAGTTCCGGCTCGATCCGCCGCTGCGCAGCGAGCGCGATCGCGAAGCGATTCGCGTGGCGCTCGCCGACGGCACGATCGACGCGATCTGCTCCGACCACACGCCGGTCGACGACGACGAGAAGCTGCTGCCGTTCGGCGAAGCGACGCCGGGCGCGACGGGGCTCGAACTGCTGCTGTCGCTGACGCTGAAGTGGGCCGACGAGACGCGTACGCCGCTTGCGCACGCGTTGCGCCGCATCACGTCCGCACCCGCCGACGTGCTGAAGCTGCCGGCTGGCCGCCTCACCGAAGGCGGCGCGGCCGACCTGTGCGTGTTCGACCCGCGCGCACACTGGCGCGTCGAGCCGCGTGCGCTGAAGAGCCAGGGCCACAACTCGCCGTTCCTCGGCTACGAACTGCCCGCCAGCGTGCGCACGACGCTCGTCGCCGGGCAGATCGCGTTCGAGCGCTCCTGAACCACGCCGGACCTTCGCCATGATTGCCCTTCGCAAGCTGCGTCTCGTTTTTCACCTGTTGCGCGGCATGGCGATCGTCGCGCTGCGTTTCTCGCACGTCACGCCCGCGCGGCGCGCCGAGATGACGCGCCGCTGGTCGCTCAAGCTGCTGCGGATCTGCGGGATGCGCCTCGTCGTCCACAACGACGGCGCGCGGCTCGACGCGAGCGCGCTCGTGGTCGGCAATCACGTGTCGTGGCTCGACATCTACACGGTCAACGCGTGGCGGCCGACGCCGTTCGTGTCGAAGGCCGAGGTGCGGCAGTGGCCGGTCGTCGGCTGGCTCGCCGAGAAGCTCGACACCGTGTTCCTGCAGCGCGAGAAGCGCACCGAGGCGATGCGGGTCATGCACGAGATGGCCGAGCGCCTGCGCAACGGCGGGCTGATGTGCGTGTTTCCGGAAGGGACGACGACCGACGGGCAGGAACTGCTGCCGTTCCACGCGAACCTGTTCCAGGCCGCGGTATCGGCTGGCTGCGCGGTGCAGCCGATCTGCCTGATGTACGAGGACGGGCAGCGGCGGCAGTCGGTCGCGCCGGCCTATACGGGCGAGCTGGCGCTCGGCAAGTCGCTCGACATGGTGTTGCGCGGCGGCCCGATCATCGCGCACCTGTACGTGTGCGAACCGATCGCGCCGGGCGGCGACCGGCGGGCGACGTCCGCCGCGGCGCGCGATGCGATCGCGGCTGCGCTCGCGACGCTGCAGGCGAAGGTCGACAAGCCGACGGCCGAGTCGCTTGCGGAATTGCAGAAGCATGCTTATCCGGCGACCGAGGTTGGCGCCGGAGCGGCAGGCGGCGAGGCGGCCGATGCGCCCGTGCCGGGGCGCGAGGGTTGACGCGCTTCCCGGCCCCGCGAATCAGCGCTTAATCACTCTCCTCCCGGCGCGCGGCACGCGTCGCACTGCACCTGCGTGACCGTGCGCTGCGCCGGATCGGCCGTCAGCCGCACGGCCGACAACTGGTTCCCCCACACACATCCCGAATCGAGCGCGACCACGTTCTCGCGCACCATCAGGCCGAGCGCGGCCCAGTGGCCGAACACGACCGTCACGTCCTCCGTGCGGCGCCCCGGTACATCGAACCACGGCAGGTAGCCGGGCGGCGCGCTGTCGGGGCCGCCGTTCGCCTTGAATTCCATCGCACCGTCGGGCGTGCAGAAGCGCACACGCGTGAATGCGTTGAACGCGACGCGCATCCGGTCGCGTTTCTTCAGATCCGGGCTCCATTGATTCGGCTCGTTGCCGTACAGCTTCTGCAGCGTGTCGCGCCAGTCGGGCGCGCGCAACGCGCGCTGGAGTTCGTCGGCGAGCTCCAGCACGAGCGTCGCATCCCACTGCGGCAGCACGCCCGCATGCACCAGCAGCATCCCGTTCTCCGCATGGACGAACGGCCGGTGGCGGACCCAGTCGAGCAGCGCATCGGCGTCGGGTGCATCGAGGATCTCGCCGATGGTGTCGCCCGGGCGTTCGGTGCGCAGGCCGGCGGAGACCGCGAGCAGGTGCAGGTCGTGATTGCCGAGCACGACGGTCGCGCGCGGGCCGAGGTCGACGAGCGCACGCAGCGCGGCGAGGGAGTCCGGGCCGCGGTTGACGACGTCGCCGGCGATCCACAGCGGGGTGTCGGCGGGCGCTGAAAGCTTTTCGAACAACGACTGGAAAGCGGAATGACAGCCTTGGATGTCGCCGATTGCGATGGGAGTTGGATGCATGAGGGGTCAGGTTGTCACGTTTTGATCGGCGTGAAGAACAGCCATCGCGAAAATGAGTACCGTGCACAATTGTATTCTGTCCGAATCGGTTTTGCTGGCATGTCGTTTCCCTTTCGCGTCGTGAATTCGCCGGGCTGTTTCAAGTTGTTAGCAGCGTAGCTTTTACCGAAAGTGCTTTCCTATAATGAGGGGTTGCCTTCTTAAAATTAACACCGGATTGCATTGTCGGACTTTGCGACCGGGTAGAATGCCGGCCCTAGGGCTGCACACTGCCACTGCGACTTGGCGTTCGGTCGGCCCCCTTGTGGCTGTCGCACATTACTAGAGGGAGCTACATGATCCTGGTTACGGGTGGCGCAGGCTTTATCGGTGCCAATTTCGTGCTCGACTGGCTGAATCGGTCCGATGAGGCCGTACTCAACGTTGACAAGCTGACCTACGCAGGCAATCTTCGCACGCTGGAGCCTCTGGATGGCCATCCGGGGCACGTGTTCACGCGCGTGGACATCTGCGACCGCGCGGCGCTTGATGCGCTCTTCTCTGAGCACCGACCTCGAGCGGTCGTGCACTTCGCGGCAGAGAGTCATGTCGACCGCTCGATTCACGGTCCCGCCGATTTCGTACAGACCAACGTGGTTGGTACGTTCACGTTGCTCGAAGCCGCCCGTATGCATTGGAACGGACTCGGCGAAGCAGACAAGGCGGCGTTCCGCTTCCTGCATGTGTCGACGGACGAAGTGTTCGGCTCGCTGTCTGCCACCGATCCGCAGTTTTCCGAGACGACGCCCTATGCGCCGAACAGTCCGTACTCGGCGACCAAGGCCGGCTCGGATCATCTCGTGCGTGCGTATCATCATACGTATGGAATGCCGACGCTCACGACGAACTGCTCGAACAACTACGGGCCGTACCAGTTTCCCGAGAAACTGATCCCGCTGATGATTGCAAATGCGCTCGCGGGCAAGCCGTTGCCAGTCTACGGAGACGGGCAGAACGTGCGCGACTGGTTGTACGTGAGCGATCACTGCAGCGCGATTCGCGAGGTGCTTGCGCGCGGCGTGCCGGGCGAGACGTACAACATTGGCGGCTGGAACGAAAAGAAGAATCTCGACGTCGTGCATACGCTGTGCGATCTGCTCGATCACGCGCGGCCGAAAGCATCGGGATCCTATCGCGACCAGATCGCCTACGTGACGGATCGTCCCGGTCACGACCGCCGATACGCGATCGATGCGCGCAAGCTCGAGCGCGAATTGGGCTGGAAGCCGGCCGAGACGTTCGAATCGGGACTCGCGAAGACTGTCCGGTGGTATCTCGACAACCAGGCGTGGGTGAACGACGTCGTATCGGGCGAGTACCGCAATTGGGTCGAGACCAACTACGCGCAACGCGCTTGAGGGCATCCGAGATGGCACGCAAGGGCATTATTCTCGCAGGCGGTTCCGGCACGCGCCTGTATCCGATCACCCATGCGGTGTCGAAGCAGCTTCTGCCGGTGTACGACAAGCCGATGATCTATTACCCGCTGTCGACGTTGATGATCGCGGGTATCCGTGACGTGCTGATCATTTCGACGCCGCAAGACACGCCGCGTTTCGAGGCGATGCTTGGCGACGGCAGCCAGTGGGGGATGAATATCCAGTACGCGGTGCAGCCGTCGCCGGATGGCCTGGCCCAGGCATTCGTGATTGGTCGCGACTTCATCGGTCGCGACCCGTCTGCGCTGATCCTCGGCGACAACATCTTCTACGGCAACGATCTCGTGAAACGGCTCGATCGCGCGGGCGAGAAATCGTCGGGTGCGACGGTATTCGCCTATCACGTGCAGGATCCCGAACGTTACGGTGTCGTTGAATTCGACAGTGCGTTCCGGGCGCTGTCGATCGAGGAGAAGCCGGCGAAGCCCCGGTCGAATTACGCGGTGACTGGCTTGTATTTCTACGACAACCGCGTGTGCGACATCGCGGCGGAGATCACCCCGTCCGCGCGCGGAGAACTCGAAATCACCGACGTGAACTCGCGCTACCTCGGCGACGGCGCATTGGACGTCGAGATCATGGGGCGCGGCTATGCATGGCTCGACACCGGAACGCACGATTCGCTGATCGATGCCGCGGTGTTCATTGCGACGCTGCAGAAGCGGCAGGGGCTCGTTGTCGCATGCCCGGAAGAGATCGCGTATCGCCAGAAATGGATCGACGGCGATCAGTTGCTCAAGCTCGCGGCGCCACTGTCGAAGAACAGTTACGGGCGCTATCTCCAACAGATTCTGTCGGACAGGATTGCATGACCATCCAGGTAACGGCAACGGCGTTGCCGGAAGTCAAGATCATCGAGCCGAAGGTGTTCGGCGACGCGCGCGGCTATTTCTACGAAAGCTTCAATGCGCGCGAGTTTGCGGAGCATGTCGCGCCGGACGTCGTGTTCGTGCAGGATAACCATTCGCGCTCGGTGAAGGGCGTGCTGCGCGGCCTGCACTATCAGATCGACCATGCGCAGGGCAAGCTCGTGCGCGTGATCGAGGGTGCCGTGTTCGACGTCGCCGTCGATATCCGCCGCGATTCGCCGCGATTCGGGCAATGGGCGGGCGTGATCCTGTCTGCCGAGAACCAGCGGCAGATGTGGGTGCCGCCGGGGTTTGCGCACGGATTCCTCACGTTGTCCGATGCGGCCCAGTTCCTCTACAAGACGACCGATTACTGGTATCCGGAATTCGAGCGTTGCATCCTGTGGAGCGATCCCGACATCGGTATTGAATGGCCGATCGACGGTGAGCCGATACTGGCGGCGAAAGATGGCGCCGGCAAGCGGCTGGCGCAGGCGGAGGTCTATCCGTGAAGGGGCAGGCATGAACACAGCGACCGGCGATCACCCGCGGATTCTCGTGACGGGTGCGAACGGGCAGCTCGGGTTCGAGCTCGCGCGCACGCTGGCGCCGCACGGGCATGTGATTGCGGCGGACCGCACGGTCGTCGACCTCGCGGATCTTGACCGGCTGCGCGGCGCGATCTGCGACCTCCGCCCCGATCTGATCATCAATGCGGCGGCTTATACGGCAGTGGACGGGGCGGAAAGCGAGCCCGATCTCGCGATGCGCGTCAATGGCGAGGCACCGGGCATCATTGCCGACGAGGCAGTGCGGGCCGGCGCGATGGTGATCCACTATTCGACCGACTACGTGTTCGACGGCCGCAAGGATGAACCGTACATCGAGACCGATTCGACCGGGCCGCTGAATGTGTACGGCCGGACCAAGCTGGCCGGAGAGCAGGCGATCGCACGGGCCGGCGGCAAGCATCTCGTGTTTCGTACGAGCTGGGTGTACGGCACGCGAGGGAAGAATTTCCTGTTGACCATGCGAGCGCTGGCGGAGAAGCACGATACGTTGCGCGTCGTCGCGGACCAGATCGGTGCGCCGACCTGGTCGGAAACGCTGGCCGATCTCACGTCGCACGTCGTGGCGCAGTTGTTCGCGCAGCGGCGCGACGATGCGCGGTGGTGGGCAGCGCATTCGGGCGTCTATCACATGACGGCGGCCGGCGACACAAGCTGGGCCGGGTTCGCCGACACGATATTCGCGGAAAGCCGGCTTGCCCGCCGGCCGCTGGTGGTGCCGATTCCGTCCGACGAGTATCCGACGCCCGCCGCGCGACCATGTAATTCACGACTGTCGAACGCGAAGCTCGAGCGTGCGTTCGGCGTGCGCGTGCCGCACTGGCATGACGCGCTGAAGCAGTGCTGTCGACGTCTCGACACTGAGAACAGTCTCGTCCGCGCATGAGCGCGGTGCGAGAAGGGACGTCGGCCTGATCGACTCAAGGAATGGTGTAGTACTCATGGATTCAAGCAATCGTCATCCCGCCGCCGAAGCGGAGCAGGCGAATGTCGCCGATGCGGAAACGTTGCGCGCACGTATCGCGGAACTCGAGGCGGAATTCGAGCGGGCGCAGACATTGGCGCGTGAGACCGCTGCGCACATGCGCCGCACGGGCTACGACATGTCGGCGACGCAGGCCCGCGCGGACGCGGCAGAGCGACAGTTGAACGACGTACTGTCGAGCACTTCATGGAGGGTCACGGCGCCGTTGCGCGGTGCCGTGCGCGTCGCGCAATCGGCCATCAGGTTCGCGCGCGACCCGTCGTGGGCGGTGCTGAAGCGGCGCAGCATGACGGCGTTTCGCGAGACGGCGCGACGGAGCACGCTCGCGCGCAAATTGGTGTTCTGGCTTCGCGACAACCACCCTGGGATCTGGGCTCGCGTGGCTCGTCTCGCAGCTCCGCGTTTTGCCGGCACACAGTCCATTTCGGTTACACGCTGGAAGGAAGGAAGCGTATCGCGTCGATATTACGCCGAGCGCATGGCGGCACGTGTGCCGCATTGCGACCGCGCAACCGTCGAGGGCTTCCTCGATGCGCGGGTGGTCGGTGTCGATACACGCAAGCTCGCCGCGCGGCTGACCGAGATCTGTGCGGCGACGGCACCGGCGCGCGACGACGCTGCGTCCGGGCGTTGAGCATGCCGGCACGGATTTCAGACTGAACCTTATGCAGAACGGAGCAACTGCCGCCGTGGCTTCCCCAAATATCGCACTCCAGAGCACGTCTGACGCAACGAATTCCGGGCAGGGCGCTCGTCCAAGGCGCGTCCGCTCGATCAATCAGTTTCACTCCGGAAGCGCGATTGCAGACGCGGTGACGAATAGCATGTTCATGATCCAGGCGCTGTTGCGCGAGCTCGGGTTCGAATCCGAGATTTTCGCGGAACACGTTGCGCCGGAACTGGTTGGTCGCATTCGCTATTTCCGGGAATACGACGGATCGGCGGACGACGTGATGCTGCTGCATCACTCGATGGGACACGATCAGGATGAGTGGATTCTGAATCTCCCGTGTACGACGGTCCTTATCTATCACAACATCACGCCTGAATCGTTCTTCGACGAACAGTCACCGTTCCGGCATTACTCGGTGAAAGGACGGGCGCAACTCGATACGTTCCGCGAGCACGTCGCTTCCGCGATCGCGGTATCCGACCTGAATGCCCAGGAGCTTCGCGAGTGTGGTTACCAGAAGGTCGAAACGATTCCGCTGCTGATCGATGCCGCACGCATTCGCACGGCGGAGTGGAACGATGCGCTGGTCCAGGAGCAGTCGCAAATCCCGACCATCCTGTTCGTCGGACGCATTTCCCCGAACAAGGCGCATCGCGATCTCGTTGAGGCCGCCGCCCAGTTGCGCGCGATCCTGCCGAGTCCGTTCCAGTTCGTGTTCGTCGGCGGATATGGCGAAGAGGAGCCGTACTATCGCGAGTTGCGCAAGCTGATCGCCGATCTCGAACTGGGCGAGATCGTCCGTTTCGCGGGAAAGGTGTCCGACGCAGATTTGTACGGGTGGTATCGCTCCGCGGCTGCGTTCCTGTGCCTGAGCGACCACGAGGGGTTCGGCGTCCCGCTGATCGAGGCAATGACCTTCGACGTTCCGGTGATCGCTTACGCAAGCAGCAATATCGAGTCGACGCTCGGGGGCGCCGGATTGCTGGTGCACGACAAGCATCCGCAGGCGGTCGCTGCGCTCGTGCGGACGGTGATGGAGGATCGTGCGCTGCATCGTGCAGTCGTAATCGAACAGCGCAAGCGGGTTCGACAGTTCGAGCGGCCTGCGCTGCTTGATCAACTGCAGCGCTTTCTGCGGAAGGAGGGCGTCGAGATTCCCCGGCCGATCACGGCGGAAACCGCGGACGACTGCGTGCTCGCGCCGCGCTATCAGGTCGAAGGCCCGTTCGAAACGTCGTACAGTCTCGCGCTGGTGAATCGCGAGCTGGCGTTTGCGCTCGACCGCGCGAGCCCCGGCGAAGTCGGTCTGTTCGCGACGGAAGGCCCCGGCGATTATGCGCCCGACAAGCAGCGGATCGCTGCGATCCCGGGGCTGCCGGGTCTGGTGGCGCGCGGCAGCAAGCGCAGCGGTGCCGGCGTCGTCATTCGCGATCTCTATCCACCGCGCGTGCATGACATGGACGGGTTGTTCAACTTCCTGCACTTCGCGTGGGAGGAGTCAGAACTGCCGGGCGCGTGGGTTGCATCGTTCAACGAGAATCTCGATGGCATTGCGGCGACGTCGTCGTTCGTCGCCAAGGTCTCGCGCGACAACGGCTTTGCCGGCCCGATCGCGAACGTCGGCCTTGGTGTCGACCATGTCGCGCGCACGCCGCGTCGCGAGTACCGCGGCCCGCTCGGCAAAGGCTTCCGTTTCCTGCACGTGTCGTCGTGTTTCCCGCGCAAAGGCGTCGATGTGCTGCTCGATGCGTTCGCGAAAGCGTTTACCGCGCGCGATGACGTATCGCTGATCATCAAGACGTTCCCTAATCCGCACAACTCGGTAGCTGAACAGATCGCCGCGTTGCGTCGGCGCCATCCCGACTGTCCGGAGATCGTCCTCATCGACGCTGACCTCGATGCCGGCGAGATCGTCGATCTGTATCAACGCTGCAACGCGTTCGTGGCGCCGTCGCGCGGCGAAGGCTTCGGGTTGCCGATGGGCGAGGCAATGTGGTTCGGGCTGCCGGTGATCACGACGGCGTTCGGTGGTCAGACCGATTTTTGCACCGACGAAACCGCATGGCTCGTCGACTATACGTTCGAGGGGGCCAAGTCGCATCTTGGCCTGTTCGATTCGGTGTGGGCCGAACCGAGCGTGGATAGCCTGGTTGCCCAGTTGCGGGCGGTACACGCTGCGACGAATGACGTGCGTCGCACGAAGGCGGAGCGGGGCCGCTCACTCCTCGAAGCGGCGTTTACGTGGGATCGCTGTGCCGAGCGTTTCGGGGCGCTGCAGACGGTGGTCGGCGCGGTCGAACCGGTTGCGTCGGGCCGCACGCGGCTGGCGTGGATCTCGTCGTGGAACACGAAGTGCGGGATTGCCACTTACTCGTCGTTCCTGGTCGCGGGGCTCGATCCGGCGCAGTTCGACGTGCGCATTCTGGCGTCGCGCGATCCTGCCGTCGTCGTGGCGGACGGCCCGGAGGTCACCCGCTGCTGGACGGACCAGCGCGGACGCGTCGACGAACTGCTCGCGGCGCTCGATCAGTGCAAACCGGACGCGATCGTGCTGCAGCACAACTATGGCTTCTTCAGCATGGAGTCGACGGCCCGGCTCGTCGAGTACGCCCATGCGTATGCGATCCCGATCGTCGTCACGTTCCATTCGACGAAGGACGTCGATACGCCCGAGCTCCGCGCATCGTTGTCGGAGATAGCCGGTGCGCTGGCGCGCGCGGATCGTCTGCTGGTGCACGGCATCGACGACCTGAATCGGCTACGCGCGCTGGGTCTTGCCGGCAATGCGACGCTGTTCCCGCACGGCGTGCATGCAAGGGAGTCGTCGGACCGGCTCGCCAGCAGGGCCGCGTTGAATATTCCGGCGGGTGCGCCGGTGATCGCGACTTACGGTTTCCTGTTGCCGCACAAGGGACTCGAAGAGGTCATCGAAGGGTTTGCGGTCATGTCGGTGGATTTCGCCACAGCGCATCTGCTGATGGTGAATGCGCTTTATCCGGTCGCCGACTCGGAGGCCGTGGCGGAACGCTGTCGGCAACGGATCAAGGCGCTCGGCCTGGGCGATCGTGTGCGGATGATCACGGATTTCCTGCCGGACCGGGAAAGCTTCGCTTACCTGGACGCGGCGGATCTGATCGTATTCGCCTATCAGGACACGGCCGAATCCGCGAGCGGCGCCGTACGGTATGGCCTCGCGGCCAATCGCCCGGTTGCCTGCACGCCGATCCCGATCTTCGACGATCTCGGCGACATGGTGCACCGCTTTGCCGGGACCGATGCGCATGCGATCGGGACCTCGCTGGGCGAACTGCTGGGCGACCGGGCCTTGCTCGGCAGCAAGGCCGACGCGCAGGCGTCTTGGATCCGGGCGCGCTCGTGGGACGAGATGTCGGCGCGGCTGGGCGGGATGGTGCGGGGGCTCGTTGTCGGGCGGTCAATCGATCAGGACGGGCTGATAAAATGACGCCGATACGCTGGCCGAACGTGCGCCGAGTCGGCCTTTCGTGCGGTTCGGCGACTACGGATCTTTCCGGTCTGGCACATGAGATGTCAACATCGTTCCCTTTCGCGGGGGCGCATGCGTATTTCGGCGATCGGCAGCAAAGCCGGAGTGCGGGCCATCGCGCCGATCCGCATGGTGACAAGGGTTATAGGCGCTTGTGTTCGTCTCGCCGTATGTGCGACTCGGCGCATGTCATTCGAGTCCGCGATCGATGGGACTCCAATTAATTGGGTATTGAAAACCGATGCAGGAAAAATCACATCACTCCAGCGCGAGTTCACTGAGGTTGGCGTGGATGCTGGCAAAGCGCGATCTGAAGAACCGCTATGCGAGTTCCTACGCAGGTACGGCTTGGAACGTCGGGGTGCCGTTGCTCTACTCGCTGATCAACGTCGTCGTGTTCTCGATTCTGATGCGAGGGCGAATGGGGGCGCAGTACGGCGACATTCCGTTCGCGCTCTTCTATTTTGTCCCGTTCTCGCTGTGGACCGTATTTACCGAAGTGACCGGGCGTAGCACCGGAATTTTGCGCGAATACAGCTATCTGATCAGCAAGATCGCATTTCCCGTGTGGGTCTTGCCGTTGATTCCGTTGACCTCCGCGTTGATCAGTCAGGGCATCATCTTCGTGTTTGTCATCGGCCTGCTGATTATCAAGGGCGTCGTGCCGGGAACCATGATCTGGATGTTCCCGGTGATCTGGGCGCTTTCGCTCGCAATTTCGATCGGCTTCGCGTACGGGATTTCAGCCATTTCCGCCTATGTTCCCGACATGGTGCCGATCGTACCGCTTTGCACGAACATCGTTTTCTGGCTTACGCCGATCCTGTATCCCGCCACGATGGTCGAGGCGTCGCGCATGATCTGGGTGCGCAATATCGTCATGACGCTCAATCCGTTCTACTACATGGTCGAGACTTCGCGACAGGCGGTGTTTCCAGGTATTCCATTCAATTGGGAATATATCGGAGTGCTTGTTGTCGTGGCGGTGGCCACGGTTGCGATCGGCGCATTCATTTTTCGCAAGCTGAAGCCCGGCTTCGCGGACGTTCTTTAAGGCTGAAGAGTTAGCTCATGTCGACACAAGATCGCTCAAAGGTTATAGAGCTGAACAACATCAGCAAGATCTACCGTTCGTATTCGTCGCCGCGCCATCGTCTGCTCGAGCTCATGTCGGCCGGCAAGCGACAGTATTTTCGCGAGACGAGGGCCCTGGACGACGTATCCTTTTCGCTCGAGAGAGGGGACAGGTTCGGTGTGGTTGGCGAAAACGGCAGCGGCAAGAGCACACTGCTGAAGATTCTGGCTGGCGTGTTGAACCCGAGCACGGGGCTGGTCAATGTCTCCGGCCGCGTATCTGCGCTGCTGGAGCTGGGGGCCGGTTTCAACCCCGAGCTTTCTGGCCGCGAGAACATTGTTCAGTTCTGCATGCTGCACGGAATGCTTCAGGAGCAAGCTCTCGCAGCGCAGCCTGAAATCATCCGCTTCAGCGAGCTGGGCGGCGCGGTCGATCATCCGGTCAAGACGTACAGCAGCGGGATGGCCGTCCGGTTGGGGTTCGCGTGCGCGGTTTACGTGCAGCCGGACATCCTGATTGTCGACGAAGCGCTGAGCGTCGGCGATGCGTATTTCCAGAACAAATGTCTGCACAAAATTCGCACGATGCTCGATGAAGGGACGACTTTCATCTACGTCACGCATGCAGCGGATTCGGTTCGTGCGCTATGCAATCGAGGCCTGTGGCTCGAGAAAGGGCGCGTTCGTCTGCTGGGCAGTTCGAAGCAGGTCGGCGCTGCGTACCAGAGCGAAGTGTTCAGCCGGATGGTACGTGCGGGCATCGACGTGACGGAAATCGACGATGACGACGAGCCGGTCGACACGCCTGTGACCGCAGGCGTTGCAACTGGCGAGGGCGGCGCATCGACGACGGTCACGCACATGCGCCCGGACAAGGCGCGTACCCGTGCCTTTTCATCTCGTGTCGAGCCCCTGCGCACGGGTACCGGCGAGATTCGGATCGATGACATCAGCGTGATCGATCCGGAAGGCAACGAGTGCGACACGGTCGATATCGAGAAGACGCTGCGCGTTCGCGTGTTCTTCCATGTCGAATCGCAGCCGCCGAAACGTAGTTCACTGGCGCTCGGCATCACGGACTCGTCGGGCCGACAAATCCTGCATTTCAGTTCGGAGGTACAGGACGTTTTTCCGTCGGATGCGGCTCCGCACATCCAGCACATGATCGAGTTTTCGTTTGCCAATCCGCTGTGTCCGGGCGAATACGGCCTGATCGCGGGGGTCGGCGTGACGACAGAACACCCGGAAAACCGCGGGCAGAGCCTCGTGACGAACGTGATCGACTATTGCGTGGGCGGTGCGCGGTTTGCCGTACGGTTCCCGGACGAAGTCGTGAAGCGCGATCTGTGGGGTGTCGTGCACGTGAACTACGCAGTCTCGATGCATTCACTGGATTGATCGATCGTGCACATATCACTCGGACATTCGCATGTTTCAGCGTCTTAGGACAAGGATCCGCGATCGCCTGACCGAAGCCGTGACCGAGCGCGTGGTCGCCCGGCTTGTCGGGTCGCCGGAATTCGCGGACCGTATTGCGCGGCAGGTCGTCGCGAAGCAGTTGTCCGACATACCGGAATCCGATGTCCTGATCGAGCGTCTCGTCGACCGCATGACGCCGGCGATTGCGCAGCGACTCGTCATGACGCCGGTTCTGTTCGGCGGGGATTGGGATCGTGTCACGCTGGGAGACGGTGTGCAGTTGGTCAACACACTGATGAACGTGTCGTCGGGACGCATTGTGATCGGTGCTCAAACGTTCTTCGGTCACAACGTCAGCCTGATTACGGGAACACACCCGGTGACGGAAAAAATGTCTGCCCGACACGACTATCCCCGCGACGGGCGTGACATCGTGATCGGAGAAGGGGTCTGGATTGCATCCAATGCGGTTGTCGCGGGGCCTTGCACGATAGGCGACCATGCCGTCATCGCCGCGGGTGCGGTTGTGACGTGTGGTGAGGTCGACGCCGGATGGTTGTACGGAGGTGTTCCGGCACGAAAAATCAGGAAGCTGGTTTGAGTCCGGTCCCCGGTGAGTGCTGGTCGTCGAACGGCCATAACACGCGGTAGAAGCTTACCGAGCGAATTTGAGAGTTGAATGAAATGAAGGCAGAAATCAGAAAGGCGGTCCGCGTCGTTGCGGACTTGCCGGTAGTGGGCCGGCTGGTTCGCATCGTGGTCGCAGCGATTCGGTTGCCCGAATTCCGCGCCGACGTCATGCGTCGTCAGGAAGTGTACGAGAGAGATCAACTGCCGATGCTCTTGCGAACGCTGTCGGAGTTGAACGATCGTCAGCGGTTGCTCGATAACGACCAAGACAATCTTGTCCGCTCGGTACCCGTCGCGTTGCGACGACTTCATAGCGACGTCAAGCAGCTGAAATCGCTGATCGAGGAAGGCAAGGCGTTCGGCCGCGAGAACCAGCAGAAGCAGGATGAACGCGTGGGTGAGCAACTGTCGCAAGCTGCGACGCTTGTCGGTCAGATGAATGATCGCCTGAGCGGCATGGACGATTCGGTCCGGTATTTGCTCGGACGCGTCGAGTTCGTCCGCCGGGAATTGATGTTCGAAATGCGTTACGGCGCATCGTCGCCTGGTGAGCACGACGATGCGCTCAAGGCGAAAACCGAAATCATTGCAAAAGAGAAAGTGGCAGCCGCTGCCGACAATGGCGAGTTGCGGCTCAATCTCGGGTGCGGCCATATCGCACTGGATGGCTATCTGAATGTGGACCGTCGTGCGCTGCCCGGCGTGGACATCGTGTCGGAAGTCGACGAGTTGCCGTTCAAGAGCGGGGAGTTGTCCGAGATTTTCTCGGCACACCTGCTTGAGCATTTTCCGCAGGAACAGATGGCCCGCGAGTTGTTGCCGTACTGGTTCGATCTTCTGAAACCGGGCGGCGAGTTTCATGCGGTCGTGCCGGACGCGCAGGCAATGATGAAGAACTACATCGATGGTGACTACCCCTACGCTTATTTGCGTGAAGTCACGTTCGGTGGTCAGGACTACGACGGCGATTTCCATTTCAACATGTTCACGCCCGAGTCCATGTCGGCAATCCTGAAGGAAGCTGGGTTTGCCGACGTCTCGCTGGTGGAAGCAGGACGCCGCAACGGAAACTGTTACGAATTTGAAATTGTCGCGAAGCGCGCAGCGAAAGCCTGATGCGATGGCCTGCGTATCCGCTCCCTTCCTCCGGAGGCCGAGTGGGCGTGGCGTGACGTGACGAAGCGATGCATGTGGCGAACGACAACATGTCGCGCGCGGTGTCGTTTCACCATTAAATACTGTACCGATAGATCGAGGTAACCCATGTTGAGCTTTTCGATTGTCATAAATACGCTCAATCGTGCCGGATTATTGCAGAAGACCTTGGAGAGTTTTCGCTGGATTCGGTACGCTGGTGACTTCGAAGTCATTGTAGTCAACGGCCCATCGACCGACGCATCGGCGGAAGTGATTGAGTCCTGGGCCCCTTTCGTCCGCGCCGGAACCTGTCCAGTCGCAAATCTGTCGGTCTCCCGGAACGTCGGCATCTGTATGGCGGAAGGCGATGTCGTGGCCTTCATCGACGATGACGCGATACCCGAGCCGGAATGGCTGACCCAGCTCGCTGCGGCATACGACTCCCCGGAGATCGGCGGTGCGGGCGGTCTCGTGTTCGATCAAACCGGCTATACGTACCAGTACGAATACAGCACGGCCAATCGCCTCGGCAATTCAAACTGGGCAGCCAAGAAAAGCGCAGAGCATCTGTGTTTTCCGGGGTCCTACGAATTTCCGTATCTTCAGGGAACGAACGCATCGTTTCGTCGTTCGGCCCTGATGGAAGTGGGCGGCTTCGACGAGGAGATCGAGTATTACCTCGATGAAACGGAGTTGTGTTGCCGGCTGGTCGATGCAGGATACGTCATCCGCCAATTGCCGAATGCATACGTGCATCACAAGTTTGCGCCGAGCCATGTGCGCGACGATCACAAGATCACGCGATACCGGTATCCGGTCATCAAGAACAAGATCTATTTTTCACTCAAGCATGCACGCAAGTATCTGCCGCTGGACGAGATCTTCGATGACAATCGAAAGTTCTCGCAAGGGCATGAGAACGATATTCGCTTCCATATAGACGGAGGCCGTCTTGACACGTCCGAGCTCGCGAAATTCAAGGAAGAAAGCACGCGTGCCTGGGATACGGGCGTCGAGCGTGGCCTGCGCGGGCACGCAGAGCTGATCACGGCAGAAAAGAAGGCACGCGTTGCCGGCCAGTTCAAGAAGTTCGAGACGTTCGGCGATCCGGATCAGGACGCGATCGTATTGATCGCGCGTGACTATGCGCCGGCGCAGTCCGGCGGGATCGCTACCTTCAACAAGGATCTCGCTGAAGGATTGGGGGCCGAGGGACGCGTTGTCCACGTGATTACGCAAAGCCCGGATTTCAATCGAGTGGACTTTGAAAACGGCGCATGGATCCATCGCATCGTGACGAAAGAATCGGAGCTTCCTCCGGCTGCAGTCGAACGGAAGATTCCGGCTCACATTTGGAACTGGTCGACGACGGCGCTTCAGGAAGTCAGGCGTATCGCATCGCACCGCAAGATCGGCGTCATCGAGGCGCCGATCTGGGATTGCGAGGGATGTGCGTTCCTGTTTGACGGTACTTGGCCGGTGGTGACCAGCCTGCATACGACGCTCCATTTCTGGATTCAGACCCACCCGGAGTATGCCGCCGACGCGGAGTGGATGAAGTCGTTCGGCAAGCCGATGCTCGCGCTGGAAGCGGAAATGATGACGCGTTCTGACGCGGTGCGAGCGAATAGCCGCGCGATCGTGACCGAAATCGAGGCCGCGTATGGCTTCAAGTTCGATCGACAGAAGACGGTCGTCGTCCCGCATGGCCTCGCGGCCAAGTCGATTGCGCAGGAAGGGCAGCCCGCGGCGAAGACCGATTCGGTAACGTTGTTGTTTGTCGGTCGACTCGAGCCGCGCAAGGGAATCGACGTACTGCTGGAAGCGTTGCCGGAGGTCATGGCCGATATACCGAACCTGAAGGTACGGGTAATCGGTGACGATACGCTTCCCGGGCCGGGCGGGCGCACGTTCAAGGATGCGTTCGTCGATTCGGAGGCAGGCCGCAAGTGGGGCGATCGCGTGTCATTCGAAGGCCGGGCCCCGGACGCAGTCGTGCGTGCCGCGTATGCAGAGTGCGATATTTTTGTCGCACCGAGCCGGTTCGAGTCGTTCGGCCTCGTGTTTCTCGAAGCGATGCGTGAAGGAAAACCGGTCATCGGATGCGCTGCAGGCGGGATGCCGGAAGTCGTTTCACATGACATTTCAGGGCTTCTGGTCACGCCGGGCGATTCGAAATCGCTCGCGCAAGCGATCCGGACGCTCGCGAATTCTCCGGATGTGCGTGCGCGCATGGGGGCGGAAGGCAAGCGGCTGTTTGAAGAACGATTCACGGCAACGCGCATGGCGTCCGAAAGTTCGGCGCTCTACGCGCTTGCGATTCGTAACCAGCTCGAGCCGGTCACGCAATGAAGATTTCCTACGTGAACGGAATTTGCGTAAAGAACGACGCGATCTCGAACAGCATTCGTGACGAGGTTCGTGCTTTACGCGCGAGCGGCATCGATGACATTCGTCTGTTCGCCTATGTATGTGAACATGATGACCTTCCGTCGAAGGTCGTCAGCAATGTCGCGGATATCGCGTACGACGCTCACTTCCTTGAAAGCGACGTCGTGATTTTTCACTTCGGCATTTATTACCCGCTGTTCGATTTGCTATCGATCGTTCCGGCCCGAGCGAAGCGAGTCGTAGTGTTCCACAACGTCACACCTCGTGAGTTCGTCAAGCCCGAGAGCCGTGCATTGATCGATCAGTCCTTCTCGCAGATGTCGAACATCGCGTGGGCCGATCATGTCGTCTGTGTGAGCGACACGAATCTGGACGTGCTGCGCAAGGCCGGTATCAATACGCCAGCAACGGTGTTGCCGCTGGCCATTCATTCGATGTCGCACGCGCCTGCGAAAAAGCCGAGCGTCGACGATGATACCGTCCGTATGGCGTTCATCGGCCGGTTCGTCAAATCGAAGGGGCCGCACGAGTTGTTGATGGCGCTCGGCAATGTGCTGGAATCGAACCAGGCATGTCGTCTAAGGCTCGACATGGTCGGCAACCTGCTGTTCTCCGATCCCGAATTGCTGGCGCAGATCGAGACCATGATGGCGTCGCTGACGCAACAGTACGGCCACCGCATTTCATTGAAGATTCACGGCAATGCGTCGGAAGCGCAGAAGCATGAAATTCTCCAGGACGCGGATCTGTTCGTGTTGCCGACCTATCACGAAGGATTCGGTGTTCCGATTATCGAGGCAATTTCAAACGGCTGCTACGTCATTGCCTACGACAACTCCAATGTCCCGTCCGTAACCAACGGATTCGGGCAACTCGTTGATACCGGCAGCCTGGAAGGCCTTTCCTCGGAACTTGGCCGGGCGGTCGAGCGGATGACGTCTCCAACGTGGCGCGGCAAGGAGGAGGGGAGTTACGCGTCGTTCGTCAAGCACGCGACCCGATATGCCGAACAGTTCTCTCCGAACAAGGTTGCGCGACGGTTCGTCAATCTCGTCAACAACATCCAGTAATTCAAGGGTGCACGCTCGCGTGCGACGTGCTTCACCAAGCGGGCAACAGAGACGCACCTTATTTCGCAGATATCTAACGATGGCAAGTGAGAAGACAGCCTACTTTCCGTATATCGACGGCCTACGCGCATTGGCGGTGCTGTCGGTCATGCTTTTTCACCTGAATGGGCACTGGCTTCCAGGTGGCTTTTCAGGGGTCGACATCTTCTTCGTGATATCTGGCTTTGTGGTCAGTTCGTCTGTCGCGAACCTCGGTTCGATATCGCCCGGGCGGCTTCTGCTGCTCTTTTATGCACGAAGAATGCGGCGGATCCTGCCCGCGCTGATCGTGGTGTTGCTGGTAACCGGTCTCGTTTCGGCGCTCGTCATTCCGTCGTCCTACCTGAGCGACAAGAGTCAGATGACCGGACTGTACGCGTTCTTCGGGTTGAGCAATTTCATCCTGGGCGCCGGCGGCAACGACTATTTTTCACCGACTGCCGAATTCAATCCGTACACGCACACGTGGTCGCTTGGCGTCGAGGAGCAGTTCTATCTTGCTTTTCCGTTCCTCTTCTGGGCCTGGCTTGCGCGCAAGAACTGGCGCCATCTGTCCGTTATCCTGATTGCGGCAGGGTTGGGTGCTTCGCTGGCTTGGGGACATTGGCTGGGGCAAACCAATCAGACACAAGCTTTCTATTTCATTTTCGGCCGGTTCTGGGAATTGGCCGCCGGTGTTCTCCTTTACCAATGCTTCGTGCTTTCCGGGTTCATCACGACCGAATCGACGCGCGCCCCTGCCACTGCGTGGACCAAGGCAGGCGCTTGGCTGTCGGCACTCGTCGTGATGGTCGGGCTCGTGATTTCGAAGTCGGATCATTATCCGTTTCCCGGGGCGATTCTGCCGGTTGTCGGCACTGTCGGGCTGTTGGGATTCCTCTATGGCCGGCAGCACGCAGGCCTGATTTCCACGCTTCTCGAAAGCGCTCCCGCACGCTTCATCGGCCGGATTTCCTATTCTCTCTATCTTTGGCACTGGCCGATATACGTCGTGCTGCGCTGGACGACCGGGCTCGAGTCGCCGGTCGCGATTGTTTGTGCTGTCGCGCTGACCTTTGCATTTGCGATTGCTTCATATCGCTTCATCGAGGAGCCGTTCCGTCACGGATTGTCCGCGGTTCGAATTCCGCGGCTGATCGTCGTTGCGCTCGGATTGTGTCTAATGGGCGGAGGGGCGTGGGTTTCGGCGAAGATGGCCGAAGATCAGCCGAGATTTTCGCTCAGCACCGTCACCAGACATGGGGAAGACTGGTATCCGTACGGGACCGACACGAATCCCGCGTTCCCCGGGTGCCATACCGACGTTGCACCACAAGATGTGCAAGGCGGCCAGCTGTGGATCTACTCGCGCAAGAATTGTGATCTGCCCCAGAAGAGTCAGCATCGCATATTCGTGATCGGTGATTCGCACGCGATGGCCTATTCCGGCATGTTCAAGCAGTTTGTGGTTCAAACGGGTGTTACCGTCTATGCGTACAACAATGCCGGTTGTCCGTTCCTCAGCTTGCAGCCCTGGCGAGAGGATGGCAATCCCGTTTGCCATCAATACGGCGATTCGGCGTTGAAGGACATGTTGACCCGACTGCAACCGGGGGACGTCGTTTTTCTGCCCTCCCTGCGTTTGCCCCGGATGATCGATCAATGGGCGTATTTCGGTGACGAGACCGCGAGAAAGCAACTGTTCGGTGACGAGGCAGACAAAGGCCGAGACCAGGCTGTCCAGGAGGCCATTCCGGAGCTGCGCGACATCGAGAGGCGTGGTGGCAAGGTCGTCTTGGAGGCGCCGAAGCCGATTTTCCGAATGGTTCCGTATCGTTGCTCCGACTGGTTCAATCGACACAACCCGATCTGCGAACGGGGCCCGATAATCAGCCGAAGTGAAATCGACGAAATGCGGGCGCCGATTCTGAAAGCGTATTCACGGATGGAAGCGGCAGTGCCTGGCGTGCATACGTGGGATCCGTTGCCGTCGTTGTGTTCAGACACAACGTGTTCGGCATATGACGGCCGCCGTCCGCTGTTCTTTGATGGCGACCACATCAGTGGATACGGGAATCTGCGAGTCTTGCCAAGTTTCGAGTCGTTCATGTTGAAGCTGCTTTAAAACGCCGGAAAAGGAAAAATACAATACACGGTCGCATGGATTGTGGGGTCGCAATCCATGTGATGTACGACAGAGGAAATCCATACGCCATTCCGCAGGGCTTGCGGTTTCGTCGCGTTCGGACATGCCGTGAGCTGGAGACAATTTTCGACTGGACCGTCCACGATCACGGGGCGCGCCCGCAGGGCAAGCCTGCCGAACGGTGGGGCTTGCTCTCTACACCGGGATTATCATTTATTCGAATCGCTTGCGATCTTTGCAGCGACCGTGTTTACGCGCCGAAGACATATTCGTATTGCCGATTTATGATGCGGGTTTCGGTCGGCCGTGATTACGGCGGGCCGCAACGTCTACTTGCGACGATTCGAATGCGTCGTCAGTCCGCGGACGTTGTGTTGCAGGTGCAAGGTGCCCATGCGTAGCCTGCGACGAATTTGCGCTAACGGAGGTTAAGCACGTTTTCGTCGGCCCGATAACGGGTTCGACGGTCAGATGATCGCCGCGTATCGTGCGCCGGTGCGAAGCAGAAGTGTGCCTGTCGGGGGCTGTCGTCAATAACGGCAGCGGCGGGGCCGGCGTGCAGCGATGGCGATGGGTTTGATTATTCTTTTTTATAGCGTTGTGGTCAGATGAAAGAACAACTTAGAAAAGTTGCCCGCGAAGTGGCTGGCTGGCCCGTAATCGGACGATTGGTTCATATTGGCGTCGGGATCGTACGCCTGCCGCAGATCCGTGAATCGGTGGCGAGCATCAACCATCGTCAGCACGTATTCGAGGCCGACCAATTGCCGGAGCTGCTGCGCGCGCTGTCCGCTGCTGATGATCATCAGGTCGATCTCGACAATCTCGTGCATGCGATGCCGATGACGTTGCGAAAGCACACGCGGGATATCGATGAACTGGCGGCGAAGGTCGATGCACTGCTCTCGGACGTGTCGGCCTTGCGAGACCGGATGGGGTATGGCGAATCGGCGCTGGCCGACCGCACACAGTCCATCGACTACTTGCTTGGCCGGATCGAGTTCGTGCGCCGCGAGCTGATGTTCGAAATGCGGTACGGGGCACGGGAAGTGCAGCCAGACGGCGGCGCGATCGGGGTCAAGGCCGAAATTTTGTCGCAGGACAAGCTAGAAGTCGCGCGTCGCGAGGGTATTCGCCTGAATCTCGGCTGTGGCCACATTCCGCTGAATGGCTACCTGAACGTCGATCGACGTGCGCTGCCAGGTGTCGACGTCGTGTCGGAGGTCGATGGATTGCCGTTCGGGAAGGGCGAATTGACCGAGATCTTTTCGGCGCACCTGCTGGAACATTTTCCGGAGGAGCAACTGCGTCGCGAGCTGCTGCCGTATTTCTTCGGGCTGCTCCGGACCGGAGGCGAGTTGAAGGCGATCGTGCCCGATGCAGAGGCGATGATCCGCGAATACTCGAATGGCACGTATCCATACGATGATTTGCGTGAAGTGATGTATGGCGGGCAGGACTACGATGGCGATTTCCATTTCAACATGTTCACGCCGGATTCGATGATCAAGCTGCTGACCGAGGCGGGCTTCGAGACGCCGACGATTATCGATCGTGGTCGCAAGAACGGCCGATGCTACGAGTTCGAGATTACGGCGAAAAAGCCGGTGGCACAGATGCTGGCAGCCTGACGCCGTGGCCATGTATCCACGTATCTCCATCGTCATCAACACGTTGAATCGGGGGCCGGTCCTCCAGAAGACACTCGAGAGTTTCCGGTGGCTCCGGTTCCCGGGCGAATTCGAGGTCATCGTCGTCAACGGGCCGTCGACCGACAACTCGGACGAAGTCATTGCGTCGTGGCTACCGAAGATCCGTGCCGGAAAATGCGATGTCGCGAATCTGTCGGTCTCGCGCAACGTCGGGATATGTATGGCGCAGGGCGACGTCGTGGCGTTCATCGATGACGACGCGATTCCGGAGCCCGAGTGGCTGATGCAGCTTGCCGAACCGTATCTCGATCCTGACGTCGGTGCGGTCGGCGGTTTCGTCTATGATCACACGGGCTACACGTTCCAGTACAGGTACGCGGTCGTTGACCGCTATGCGCACGCCTATCTGAACATGATGGAGGCGTCGCCACGTCTTTCGTTTCCGAAGAGCGTGCGCATCCCGCACTTGCTCGGCTGCAACTCGTCGTTCCGGCGCTCGGCGCTATTGCGGATCGGCGGGTTCGACGAGGAGTTCGAATATTTCCTGGACGAAACGGATGTTTGCATGCGGATCGTGGACGCCGGCTACCTGATCGCGCAACTGCCGCGTGCGTACGTGCATCACAAGTACGCACCCAGCAACCTCCGCGGCGAAAACAAGGTGGTGCGCAACCGCTATTCCGTCATCAAGAACAAGGTCTACTTTTCGTTGAAGCATGCGCGCGAATTTTTTCCGACCGAGCGCGTGATGGAGGAACTCTCCAAGTTCGTCGAAATGCAGCGCAAGGAAGTCGTCTGGGCCGAAGGCGAGGGGCTGCTGACTCGCGCCGATGTCACGAAATTCGAGGAAGACGTCGTGCGCGCGTACGACACGGGCGTACAGCGCGGCTTCGAGGGCGTCAAGCCCGAGGCGATGATCGACGCGCACAAGCTCGAACGTCATGCAGGCGAATTCCTGCCGTTCGACACCTTCAACAACGGCCGCACGATCGTGCTGACCTCGCGCGATTTTCCGCCGAATCACGGCGGGGGCATCGCGACGTTCACGAAGGACCTGGCCGAAGCACTTGCCGCGCAGGGCAGCATGGTGCACGTCATCACGCAGAGTCCCGATACGAATCGGGTCGACTTCGAGAACGGCGTCTGGGTTCACCGGATCGTGTCACGTGAAATCGACCGGACGCCGGCGGCAGTCGAGCGGAACGTCCCGCAACATATCTGGAACTGGTCGGCGACCGCGCTGGCAGAAGCGCGCCGGATCGCCGAGCATCGCGACATCGACATTGTCGAGTCGCCGATCTGGGACTGCGAGGGCATTGCGTTCCTGCTCGACGGCAAGTGGCCGCTCGTCACGAGCCTGCACACGACGCTGCACTTCTGGCTCGAATCCCACCCGGAACACCGGCAGGATGCTGCGTGGATGGCGTCGTTCGGTACACCGATGCTCACGCTCGAGCGCGAGCTCATGACGAAGGCCGATGCGGTGCGGGCAAACAGTCGCGCGATTGTGCGCGAGATCGAACGGATGTACGAGATCTCGTTCGATGCGGCGAACATGCGCGTCGTTCCGCACGGAATGGCTGAGCCGGCCGGTATTCAGTCGGGTGCGAAGCGCGCGACAGGCATCGAAGTCCTGTTCGTCGGCCGGTTGGAGCCGCGAAAGGGGATCGACGTGTTGCTCGAAGCGATGCCGGTCGTGCTGGAGGCGGTGCCGGACGTCCGGCTCAGAATTGTCGGCGACGATTCGCTGAAGCTGCCCGATGGCCGAACCTACAAGGAGGCGTTCCAGAAGCAGCACGGGAAGTCGTGTTGGCGCGATCGGATCAGATTCGACGGACGAATCGACGACGCCGCGTTGAACGAAGCGTATGCGACGTGCGACGTGTTCGTTGCGCCGAGCCGGTTCGAGTCGTTCGGGCTCGTATTCCTGGAGGCAATGCGTGTCGGTAAACCGGTGATCGGATGCTCGGCAGGCGGAATGCCGGAAGTCGTCGAGCATGACGTGAACGGACTGCTGGTGCCGCCGGGCGATGCCGATGCCCTCGCGCAGGCGATCCTGCGTCTCGTGCGTGATCCTGTCGAGCGCGCGGCGATGGGCGCGCGTGGCCGGCAGATCTTCGAGACACGGTTTACCGCAGACGAGATGGCCGGCAAGAGCGTGGAACTGTACGAACTGGCAAGTACCGGCGCCGCACGCGCGGCCTGACGGGCATCGTGCTTGCCGGCGGCGGCAGGTACCCCGATTCAATGGCGGGCGCTCCGGGCATCATGGCCGGGGCGCCCGTGTCACTATCGGACCTCGTTTCCCCGCCACCGCCGGTTGCCGAAGAAATCGATCCATCGGTCGAGATCGGCACCGTACGTCGCGCGGTTGTCCCTGCGGCCGATGGCGAGAAAATCGTCTGTAAACCGCTCCCGGATGGTTCGATACACATCGCCGAAACGATCCGAAATCTTGTTGAGCCCTCCCGTTCTCGTCAACTGAACGCCGGCCAGTCGATCGGCCGGGAGCTCCAGATGCGTGGCGACCACGTCGAGCAGTTGCGACGACGCGTCGGACAATGCTTCATAGCTCACGCGCAGCGGCTGGATGCCCGTCTTGCGGAAGTAGGCATCCCAGTTCGCTTCGTGCGAGTGCAGCATCATCAGTTTTGCGAGAATCCCGAGGAAGTCGTAACGGACGTCGGGCGCCGGCATGTCCGCATCTGCGGCCGGCATGTGCCAGGTGCCTGTTTCGTCTGCGATGTACAACGACACGGCCTGAGCTATCGAGTCCTCGCGGCGTACGTAGATCCAGCGATGATTCGGCAGTACGTCGTCGAGCGTCGTGTAGCCGGTCACGCTGCTTTCGAGCCAGTCATCCAGATGGGCACGGTGGTCGTGCATGATCTTCGCGCCGAAGATGCCGTTTGCGCTTTGGTCGCGGATCAGTGCCTCGAGGTCGTGGCTGAAGTCCCCGGATGGCGTGCGTCCGAACGGCGACTGGGTATCGTAGGGGTACTGGAAATATTCGGCCGGCCGGCCCACACCGGCGTAGGTCAGTGCGTTTGATAACGCAGTGCTGCCGCAACGCGGCGTGAATGCAATCGTATAGGTGTGTTCGACACCCGCCTGTTCGAGGCGGGTGCGAAGGGTAGCGATATCGATGGACTGCGGCATGTCGCGTAATGCAAGAAAGGGCTGGATCGATGCGAGAGTCACGCGGAACTGCCCAGCCACTGCACGACGCGCGCTATGTCCGGCCGTTTCCGGCGAGTCGCCGGTAGAGATTGACGTAACGTTCGATCATCTGCTCGGACGTAAGGTTCCGTTCGAACCGTGCGCGTGCATTACGGCCGAATACAGCGGCGCGTTCGGGGTCATCCCACAGTGTCGTCATTGCGCCGCGGAACGCGACGGGATCTTCGGGCGGTACGACCAGTCCGGTTTCGTTTGCGATGTTCACGAACGACGTGCCGGTGCCGATTTCGGTGGAGATCAACGGCTTGCCGAACATCGCACCTTCGACCAGCGAGATGCCGAACGCCTCCGCGCGCAGGTGTGACGGGAAGGTCAGGCCGTGGCACAGACTCAGCAGTGCGACCTTGTCCTCGTCTGGCACGGCGCCGACGAAAATCGCACGATCGCCGAGCGCGAGTCGCGCGGCTTGCGCCTTCAGATCGCTTTCAACCGGGCCGGCACCGATGATCACTGCCTTCATCGACGAGCCGGCGAGTGCGTCGAGCAGCACGTGCAATCCCTTGTAGTAGCGGAGGTTGCCGACGAAGAGGAAGAACTTCGGCCCCACACGGTCGCGCCAGTATGCGATGCGTGCGGGATCGGGGGCGGGGTAGCGCTGCTCGTCGAGGCCGATCGGAATGACTTCGACCTTGTCCTTGTACCGCCGGAGCACCGGGCTCGTCTCGAGATAGTTGGGCGACGTCGCGACGATGCGGTCGACGTCGCTCAGGAAGCGGTGCTGCAGTGGCTTGTATGCCTGGAGGAGGAGTTTCTGCCGAGTGATGTCGGCGTGATAGGTGACGAGCGACGGCTTGCCCGAGCGGGTCGCGAAATGCACGACGTCCATGAACGGCCACGGGAAGTGGTAGTGGATGACGTCGGCCCGTTTCGCGAGATCGGCGAAGCGGCGGAACGCGGCCATCGAGAACGGTGACGACGCGACCTGAAGGTCGACCTTCGCACGGTGATGAACGTGATCACCGAAATCGACGGATGTCGTATCGGTGCTGACCGTCAGGACTTCGCTCGTGACGCCGCGCTTGCTTGCCCCCGAGCAGACCTGGCCGATGAGTTCCTCGACTCCGCCCATCGAGTCCGGGCGATAGGTCTTGTAGAAATGTAAAACGTGCATAAGGCTTCAGGGTGCCGGGCGGGCGCAGGCGGAACAGGGAAGGGGCGGCCGTGCCGCCCCGGATTTTTCTGTCGCGCTGCGATCAGGCGGCAGGCGCACGACCGTAGACATCCTCGAAGCGGACGATGTCGTCTTCGCCGAGGTATTCGCCGCACTGCACTTCGATCAGAACCAGGTCCACGACGCCGGGGTTGATCAGGCGGTGCTTGTGACCGGCCGGGATGTAGGTCGATTCGTTCGGTTGCAGCGAAATGACCTGTTCGCCATTGACCACGTCGGCGCAGCCGCGCACCACGATCCAGTGCTCGCTGCGGTGATGGTGCATCTGCAGCGAAAGCGACGCGCCCGGCTTCACGACGATGCGCTTCATCTTGAAGCGGTCGCCTTCCTCGAGCACGGTGTACGTACCCCAGGGGCGGTGCACGGTGCGGTGAATTCGATAGGCGTCGTGATTCGAAAGCTTCAATTGCGAGACGATCTGCTTGACGTCCTGCGCGCGGTCGCGCTTCGCGATCAGCAGTGCGTCGGGCGTATCGACGACGACCAGATCTTCGATGCCGACGGCGCCGATCGTCCGCTCGTCGGAGCGGAAATAGCAGTTGGACGTGTCGTGCAGCAGTGCCGTGCCTTCGATCCGGTTGCCGCGCTCGTCGGGTTGTGTCAGGTCGCTGATCGCGAGCCACGAGCCGATGTCGCTCCAGCCAATGTCGCACGGCACCACGGCTGCGCGGTCCGTGCGCTCCATGACTGCGTAGTCGATCGAGATGTCCTTTGCGGTACCGAATTCGGCGCCCGACAACTCGACTGCATAGTCGTCGTTGACGCTCGACCAGCTGCCGGCAGGGATTGCCTGTTGCACGGGGCCTGCGACTTCCGGTGCATGCACGTCCATTTCGTCGAGCATCGTCTGGGCCGCGAAGCAGAAGATGCCGGCATTCCATGCGTGCTTGCCGTCGACCGCGAGCCGTGCTGCGACTTCTGCATTCGGCTTCTCGACGAAGCTCACGATGTCGTAGACGCTGGCGGTATCGTCGCCCTGTTCGTACTGGATGTAGCCGAACCCCGTTTCTGCACGCGTGGGCTTCACGCCGAATGCGACGACCTTGCCGGCCGCTGCTGCCTGCGTGGCTTGCAGGACTGCCGCGTTGAACGCGTCGAGATCGTTGATCAGGTGATCGGCGGGCATCACGAGCATGACCGCTTCCGGCCCGTGCCGTTCACGCACGACGGCGGCCGCTGCCTCGATTGCCGCGGCCGTATTGCGGGAAACGGGTTCGAGGACGAAGCCCATCCGCACGTCGCGCTGCCGGACTTCGGTGCAGTCGTCTTTCGTCAGAAAGTACGTATCGCGATTGGTCACGAAGAGGACTTCGTCGACGCCGGGGATGCCGCAAGCGCGCAGATAGGTTTTTTGAAGCAGCGACTGGCCGTCGGCCAGCTTGAGCAACGGCTTCGGAAACGCTTCGCGTGACACCGGCCAGAGGCGGGTGCCTGCGCCCCCGCAGATGATGACAGGAATGATGTTCATGAGACTGAGCGGCGCCATTCAGTAAGCCAAACGGCGATTTTAGCCGAATTCGTCCCCCCAGAATTCGGCTTCAGTACATATGGTTACCGAATTTTCACCGTTTTAGATTGGATGCTCCCCATTATTTCTTAGCCGCTCCGGCATGGGCAGCGAGCGTGGTTTTTGCCGGCGTTTGTCGGCATAATGACGCCACTTTCACGCTGGCGCCCTGACGGGACGTCGGCTGGGCCGGCCCGCCGCCGCCGTGTCCCGGCGCTGCATGCGGGGGCGGTACCCTCGTCAGACGGCTCCACCGGCGCCGGCAGCCGCACCTTCGAACCGGCCTCGTGGCGCGCACGGCCTACCGGCCCATTGCCGATTTCCACCCTTCGCTTGTGCGTCGACTGCATGAAGTTGCTTTTTGACCTGAATTCCCTGCGGCCGCCGCGTAGCGGCGTTGGCTATTACACGCAGCATCTGCTCGAGGGGTTGTGGCATCGGCCGGAGGTCGACGCGCTTGCCGGATGGGCCGGCGCGACCGTCCGCGAAGGTGACGAACTGCAGGCGCTGCTGCGGGACGACGCTGCGCCCGCGAACGCGGCGCGTACCACGCGCGGGCCGACGGCCGCCGCAATCCGTTTCGCGCGCAACATTCCCGGCGCGTATCAGGCACGCACTTTCTTGCGCGATCGTTCGTCTGCGCGCCTGCGCGACGACTTCGCGCGTCGCGGCTACCTGTACCACGAAACCAATTTCATCGCGTCCCGCTATCGCGGGCCGACGGTCGTGACGATTCACGACCTGTCGCACCGGCCAAATCCGGAGTTTCATCCGCGCGAGGCCGTCAGGTATCTTGACGAAGGTCTGCCGCGCACGTTCGCACAGGCGCAGGCGGTGATTGCGGTGAGCCATTACACGAAGCAGGCGATTCACGACCTGTTCGGATTGCCGGACGAGAAAGTCGTCGCGATCCACCTGGGTGTCGAGCCGTCGTTCCGCCCGTACGATGCGGCTGAATGCGAGGCGGCGCTGGCGACGCATGGTCTGAGCCATCGCGGATTCATCCTGTCGGTTTGCACCCTGCAGCCGCGCAAGAACCTGCCGCGTCTCGTCGAAGCCTTCGGCCGATTGCCGGCCGGCGTGCGCGACGCGTTTCCGCTCGTGCTGGTCGGGGCCGACGGCTGGATGAATTCGGGACTGATGCGTGCGATCGCACCGCTCGTCGAAGCCCGGCAAGTGATCGTGCCCGGCTATGTATCGCGTCACGATCTGGGCCGTCTGTTTGCGTCCGCAGCGCTGTTTGCGTATCCGTCGCTCTACGAAGGCTTTGGCCTGCCCGTGCTCGAGGCCATGGCGAGCGGTACGCCGGTGCTGACGTCGAACGTGACGTCGCTTCCGGAGGTGGCGGGCGGCGCGGCGCTGGAGGTCGATCCCCGCTCGGTCGATGCGATCGCCGACGGGCTAGCGCGCCTGGCCGGCGATGACGCGTTGCGTGGAGCACTGGCCGCGAAAGGGCTGCTGCGGGCGGCGGAGTTCACGTGGGCGTCGACGGTGGAGAAGACGTGCGGCGTTTACCGTTCGCTGGGCGCATGAATGCTGACGGGCGACTGCATATTGCGGTTGTGCGGTAAACGGAACGGACGAATGAATGGACGGGCGATATGCGAATCGTGATTAGCGGTGCGAATGGATTTGTCGGACGAGCCGTCAGCGTGTGGTCGATCGGGCGCGGCCACGAGGTGGTCGCGCTTGTACGTCGCCCCGGGACCTGCGCTCCGGGGGTACGCGAGTGCGTGATCGACGACGACAACTTCGCGGGCATCGCGGCGGATGCCGACGAGCGGGTCGGCACGTGCGATGCATTTATCCATCTTGCGGCTCGGGTTCACGTGATGCATGACCAAGCTGCCGATCCACTCGCTGCGTTCCGCGCGGTGAACGTCGACGGCGCGTTGAATGCGGCGCGTGCTGCTGTGCGGGCCGGTGCGCGCCGCTTCGTATTCGTCAGCAGTATCAAGGCGCTGGGCGAGGCGGAGCCGGGCAGGCCGTGGCGTGAGAACGATCCACCGGCGCCAGCCGATCCCTATGGTGTGTCCAAGCTCGAGGCGGAAGCCGCTTTACAGTCGTTCGGCCGCAGTCACGGCATCGCGATGACGATCGTCCGTCCACCGCTCGTCTACGGTCCGGGCGTCGGGGCCAACTTCCTCGCATTGATGCGGGCGGTAGACAAGGGCGTGCCGCTTCCGCTCGGCGCCATTCCGGCCCGCCGCAGCCTCGTCTACGTCGACAACCTCGCGGATGCATTGCTGCGATGCGCAATCGATTCGCGTGCCGTCGATGATTGCTTTCACGTCGCCGATGATGATCCGCCGACCGTGCCCGGGTTGCTGCGCATGACGGGCGTCGCGCTCGGCAAGCGTGCCCGGCTGTTTCCGGTTCCGGTCGCGGCGTTGCGTCTGGCCGGCATGCTGACGGGGCGGCGCGGTGCGATCGAGCGTCTGACGTCCGATTTGCGGCTCGACTCCGGCCACATCGGCGATGTGCTCGGCTGGCGGCCGTCGCATACGACCGAAGCGGGGCTTGACGCGACGGCCGTGTGGTATCGTTCGCGCGATACTCGACGATAAACACATGCACCTCGCAATAACGACGTGGACGGCGGCGGTGGTGGTGGGGCTGGTCGCCGGTGCTGTTTCGGCCGCGATCCTGCGCACGCTGCTGGCGACCGGCCTCGCATGGCGGCTTGCCACCGACATTCCTAATGATCGTTCGCTTCACACGCTTCCCACGCCACGCGTCGGTGGCTGGGGCATCGTCCCGGTCTCCGTGATCGCGTTGGGGTGCCTGGCGCCGGAACTGTGGCTGATCGCCGTGAGTGCCGCCTGCCTGGCGGCAATGTCGCAGATCGACGATCGCCGCGGGCTGCCTGCCCGGGTTCGCTTTACGGTGCACGTGCTGGCGGTGGCCATGCTGCTGGTCGCGTATCCGGCCGATGCGCCGTGGTGGGCACTGGTCGCGGTCGGCTTCGCGATGGTCTGGCTGACCAACCTCTACAACTTCATGGACGGCTCCGACGGGCTGGCCGGCGGGATGGCGCTGTTCGGATTCGGCGCGCTGGCCGCTGCGTCGCTGCTCGGCGCGCACCCGTCGCCCGGCCTGCTGGCGGGCAGCGCGGCAGTCGCCGGTGCGTCGCTTGGCTTTCTCCTGCTGAATTTCCATCCCGCGCGGCTGTTCCTCGGCGACGCCGGTTCGATTCCGCTCGGCTTCATGGCCGGCGCGCTCGGCTACTGGGGCTGGCGCAGCGGCGTCTGGCCCGTCTGGTTTCCGGTCATGGTGTTCTCGCCCTTTATTACCGACGCATCTGTAACATTGTTGAGACGTTTGTTACGCGGAGAAAAGTTCTGGCAGGCGCACCGCGAGCATTATTATCAGCGGATGGTCCGTTCCGGCATCGGTCACCGGCGTACCGCCATTTGCTGGTACCTCGTGATGCTCGGGGGCATAATCCTAGCCCTGTGGGCATTGAGTCGCCCGGCAATGCAGCAGTGGGGGTTGTGCGTCGTCTGGTGCGGCGTTCTCGCGAGTATCGGATGCGTGATCGACGCGCGCTGGCGCCGGGTCGGACCGGTCGCTGAAAACAATTCTTGAGGTCTCCCGCCGATGTTGCGATCCAAAGCATCTTGGCTGTCACTGAGTGCTTTCCTGTTCGACCTGACGGCGGTTGTCGCCGCATGGTTGTTCGCCTATCTCGTTCGTTTCAACGGTAGCGTTCCGCATGATTTCCTGTGCGGTGCGCTGGCAGCGCTCATCTGGGTGCTGCCTGTCTACGCGCTGATGTTTCACTGCTTCGGCTTGTATCGCGGGCTGTGGGTATTCGCGAGCCTGCCCGACCTGATGCGTATCTCGAAGGCGGTGGTGGGTGGCGGCGTGATCGTGATGATCGGTGCCGTGATGTTCCAGCCGCAGCCGATCATTCCGCGCTCGGTGCTGCTCGTGTCGCCGCTGATGCTGTTCCTCGCGATGGGCGGCGCACGCGCGCTGTATCGCGCGACGAAGGAGTACTGCCTGTACGGCGGGCTCGTCGGGAAGGGCAAGCCGGTGCTGGTGCTCGGCGCCGGTACGGCCGGCGCGAGCCTCGCGCGCGAACTGTCGCGCTCGGGCGAATGGCGCCTCGTCGGCCTGCTCGACGACGACGTCACGAAGCAGGGCCGCGAAATCTACGGCTACAAGGTGCTCGGCTCGTTCAACGACCTCAAGCACTGGACCGACGCGATGAAGGTCGAGTACGCGATCATCGCGATTCCGTCGGCATCGGTCGAGACGCAGCGCCGCGTCGCGACGCTGTGCGTGCGGGCCGGCGTGAAAGCGATGGTGCTGCCGTCGCTGACCGCGCTGATGCCGGGGCAGGGCTTCCTGTCGCAGGTGCGGAACATCGATCTCGAGGATCTGCTCGGCCGCGACGCGGTGACGATCGACACGCCGCACGTCGAGGCGCTGCTGCGCGGCCGCGTCGTGATGGTGACGGGCGCGGGCGGGTCGATCGGCTCCGAGCTCTGCCGGCAGATCCTGCGCTTCGCGCCCGCGCAACTCGTTGCATTCGACCTGTCCGAGTATGCGATGTACCGGCTGACCGAGGAGTTGCACGAACGCTTCCCTGACCTGCCCGTCGTGCCGATCATCGGTGACGCGAAGGATTCGCTGCTGCTCGACCACGTGATGTCGCGCCACGCGCCGCACATCGTGTTCCATGCGGCCGCGTACAAGCATGTGCCATTGATGGAGGAGCACAACGCGTGGCAAGCGCTGCGCAACAACGTGCTCGGCACGTATCGGGTGGCGCGGGCGGCGATCCGCCACGATGTGCGTCACTTCGTGCTGATCTCGACCGACAAGGCAGTCAATCCGACCAACGTGATGGGTGCGAGCAAGCGCCTTGCCGAAATGGCCTGCCAGGCGTTGCAGCAGACGAGCGGGCGTACGCAGTTCGAGACCGTGCGGTTCGGCAATGTGCTCGGCAGCGCGGGCAGCGTGATTCCGAAGTTCCAGCAGCAGATCGCGAAGGGCGGCCCGGTCACGGTCACGCACCCGGAGATCACGCGTTTCTTCATGACGATCCCGGAAGCGTCGCAGCTCGTGCTGCAGGCGTCGAGCATGGGGCATGGCGGCGAGATCTTCATTCTCGACATGGGCGAGCCGGTGAAGATCGTCGATCTCGCATGCGACCTGATCCGCCTGTACGGCTTCTCGGAAGAGCAGATCCGGATCGAGTTCACCGGCCTGCGGCCCGGCGAGAAGCTCTACGAGGAGTTGCTCGCGGACGACGAGGCGACGACGCGCACCCCGCATCCGAAGCTGCGGATCGCGCGTGCGCGGGAAGTACCGGACAATTTCCTCGACGAGCTGCTGCCGTGGCTGATGCAGCATCGTGTCCTGCCCGATGACGAAGTGCGGCGAGATCTGCGGCGCTGGGTGCCGGAATACCAAACGGCCGTGCCCCCGACGCTGCAGAGCGTGCCGTCGGTGCGCGTCGTATCGAACGGGTAACTTGGCCGGGCGGCGGTTCGAACCGCATGGCAATGACGAAAAAAAACGCCCCACGGGGCGTTTTTTTGACGATGCCGGCGGGCCGTTCAGTGGCTGCGCCGCTCCTTCCTCACCACCATCCACCGCGGCACGCGGAACCGCACGATGCTGAGATACAGCCACACGTAAGTCAGCGCGAACAGCACGACGAACACGAACAGGTGCACCGTGTGCCGCCAGAACAGCGTCGCGGGTATCACCGCGACGAGGCACAGCAGCCACAGGTACGGCGACGTCAGCGAATTGCGGCGTGTCAGGTCGTGCGCGTGCTTCGTGCCGACGGCCCAGCGCATCAGCCGCTTGTACACGAGCATGTGCAGGTGCACGCCGTCCGGAATCCCCGGCGACATCCCACGAATGAATTTCTTCCGGTAGATCGAGAAGCAGGTCTCGAAGATCGGGTACATGAACAGCAGCACCGGGTACCACGCCGACACCTCGCGGTTGCGCATCACGAGCATGATCGCGAGCTCCGCGAGCATGAAGCCGATGAAGTACGCGCCGCCGTCGCCGAGGAAGATCAGCCCGGCCGGGAAATTCCACAGGAAGAAGCCGAGCACGGCGCCCATCATGATGATCGACGCGGACATGACGACCGGGTCGCCGACCTGGAACGCCACGTACGCGAGCGACGCGAACATCATGAAGCTGACCATCGACGCGAGCCCGTTGAAGCCGTCGATGATGTTGACCGCATTCGCGAGCGCCGCGACGGCGAGCACGGTGATGAACGCCGAAATGACCGCGTAATGGAGCAGGAAATCGAGCGGCGGCACGCTGATGCGCGTGACCGCGATGTCCATCAGCCAGAACGCGAGCGCGGCCGCGCCCATCGTGCAGAGCAGCCGCGCACGCGGCGACACGCGTTTGGTCAGGTCTTCGACGAGGCCCGACAGGAACGCCGGCATGCCGCAGGCGGTGATGCCCAGGATGCTGCCGGCGATCGTCGGATAGCGTTCGAGCAGGATCAGTGCCGATGCAACGACGCCCGCGAGGATCCCGATGCCCCCGACCCGCGGCACGGGCCGCACGTGGAATTTCTGCACGCCGGCCAGGTCGCTGTCGACCGAGAATTTCTCGTGAAGGTGCGCATAGCGCACGATGAACAGCGTGACGAGCAGGGAGACGATAAAGCCGGACGCGAAGCTGAGCATGGGATCGCTCGAAAAATGGACAGCGGATTATACAAAACCGCGCGGGTTCCCCTCCTGCCATCGCCAGTGATCGGCACACATTTCTTCGATGCCGAGCGTCGCGCGCCAGCCGATGATGTCGGCCGCGGCCTGCGGGTTCGCATAGCACTCGGCGATGTCGCCCGGGCGGCGCGCGACGAGCTCGTACGGCACCGGGCGGCCCGACGCCTTTTCGAACGCGCGCACGACTTCCAGCACGCTGTAGCCCTGGCCCGTGCCGAGGTTCACGACGAAGCTCGCGTCGCGTTTCGCGAGCGCGTCGAGCGCGGCGATGTGCCCCTTCGCCAGATCGACGACATGGATGTAGTCGCGCACACCGGTGCCGTCCGGCGTCGCGTAGTCGGAGCCGAACACGCGCAGCCGTTCCAGCTTGCCGACCGCGACCTGCGCGACATACGGCATCAGGTTGTTCGGGATGCCGGCCGGATCCTCGCCGATCAGCCCGCTCGCGTGCGCGCCGACCGGGTTGAAGTAGCGCAGCGTGGCGATTCGCCACGACGGGTCGGAAACCTCGAGATCGCGCAGGATCTGCTCGGCGATCAGTTTCGACTGGCCGTACGGGTTCGTCGCGGACAGCGGGAACGATTCGTCGATCGGCGAGCGCTCGGGCACGCCGTACACGGTCGCGGACGAACTGAACACGAACTGCCTGACGTTGCGCTCGCGCATCACCTTGAGCACGGCGAGCAGGCCGCCGATGTTGTTCTGGTAGTACTCGAGCGGCTTCGCGACCGATTCGCCGACGGCCTTGAGCGCCGCGAAATGGATCGTGCCGGTGATCGGGTGTGCATCGAATACCTTGGCGAGCGCGGCTTCGTCGCACACGTCGACCTGATGGAACGCGGGCGTCTTGCCCGTGATCCGCTCGATGCGGCGCACGGATTCGGCCTTGCTGTTGACGAGGTTGTCGACGATCACGACATCGTAGCCGTTGTCGAGCAGCTCGACGGCGGTGTGCGAGCCGATGTAGCCCGCGCCGCCGGTAACGAGGATGGTGCCTTTAGCGGTCATTGCAGATGCGCTCCTTCAGAGTGTGAATCCGGTCAACGAATGGATGGTCTCCCTATAGCGCTCGACGACCTGTTGCTCGTCGAACTCCGCCGCGACCTTGTGCCGGCCGCGTTCGCCCAACGCCGCCCGGCCTTCCGGTCCGAGCGCGATCATGCGATTCAGTTGCTCCGCGAGGCTCGCGCTGTCGCGCACGCGGCACAGGAAGCCTGTTTCGCCATCGGCGACGACGTCGCGGCAGCCCGGCACGTCGGTCGCGACGATCGGGCGGCCCATCGCCGACGCTTCCATCAGTGTGCGCGGCACGCCTTCGCGGTACGACGGCAGCACGACGCAGTCGGCCGCCGCGATATGCGGGCGCACGTCGTGCGCCTCGCCGAGATATTCGATCACGCCTTCGCCGACCCACGCATCGACATCCGCGCGGCCGATCGCGCTCGGATTGTCGACGCCGAGCGGCCCGAGCAGCTGGAAGCGCGCGTTCGGGACACGCGCGCGCACGATGCGCGCGGCCTCCACGTATTCGCGCACACCCTTGTCCCACAGCAGCCGGCCGATCAGGATGAAGACGGGGGCGTCGCCAGCGGGCAGCGGCACGGGCGCGAACTGTTCGAGATCGACGCCTTCGCCGTGCAGCAGGCGCGCGCGATCGGGATGCGCGAGCAACTGCTCGTCGGTGAAGGTCGCGAGATCGTCGCGGTTCAGGAACCACACTTCACGCGGGAAGCGGAACGCGAACCGGTACAGGCGCTTCGCGACGCTTGCCGCGCGGCTCTTCTGGATGAAGACGTAGCCGAGCCCCGTCGTCACCGCGATCGACGGCACGCGCGCGAGCCACGCGGCGACCGAGCCGTAGATGTTGGGCTTGATCGTGTAATGGAACACGAGATCGGGCTTCAGCGCGCGGTAGTGACGCACCAGCGCGGCGAGCGTGCCGAGATCCTCGCGCGGGCTCGTGCCTTTCGACGCGACCGCGAGCGCCACGTAGCGGCAGCCCATCTGCTCGAGCAACGGCACCGTGCGGTCGTGCGGCGCGATCACGATGACCTCGGCGCCGCGCGCGACGAGCGCACGGATCAGCCCGTGGCGATACGTGTAGATCGCCCAGGCCGTGTTGCAGACGAGCGCGATGCGCAGCGGGGAAGTGGCGGACATGAAAAAAAAGAATAAATAAAGCGTCGTAAATGCCGGATACGCCGAATCGGCGTCACGCGGACGGCCGCGCGGCGAACAGCGTCTGCTTGATTCGCTGCAACGTACGGTACGGCGTCACGAAATGCAGCAGGTTCTTGGCGAGGCCGGCCCAGTCGTACGGGTTCAGCACGTTGAAGTGGCTCAGCAGCAGCGTGAGCGTCGACACCAGCTGGCGCCGGCGCTTGGTCGCACTGATCCCGCCCTCGTTCAATTCGTAATAGAGGCCCAGTTCCGGCAGGTTCGCGCAATCGTAGCGTTGCATTAACCGCAAAAAAAGATCGAGATCCTCGGCCGCACGGTATTTCGCACGATAGTTCCCCACTTCACGCACGGCGTCGATGCCCAACATGACCGACGGGTGCACGAGCGGCGAGCGCAGGAAGCGCGTGCGGCGCAGCGTATCCGGATCGGCGGGCGGGGTCAGCATGAAGCGCGGCTCGCCGGCGCGGGACACGACTTGCGTCCACATGCCGACGCAGGCCACGCGCGGGTGGGCGCCGAGATACGCGCGCTCCTTCGCGAGGCGCTGCGGTGCGGCGAGATCGCCCGCGTCGATGCGCGCCGCATAGCGGAAGCCGCGTGCGGCGAGCGCGTCGATGCCGGCCGCGAGCGCACGCTCGATGCCGCCGTTCTGCGGCATGCGCAGCACGTCGATCGTGAGGCCGGGCAGGTCGGGCGCGACGATCGGCGGCGTGCTGCCGTCATCGACGATCAGCACGTGCACGGGCGTGTCCTCGCGAAACGAGGCGAGGGTCCGAACGACGTCGTCGTGCCCGTTGTAGGCCGGCATCAGCACGGCCACGTCGTCGAGCGGGGTCGGGCAATCAGGGGACGTCATGGTCGCAGCTTGAAACGGATGTAATAAAAATTAACGGCGGCGGCGGCCAGGTAGCCGGCCGCCAGCCCGACGAGCGCGCCGTACAGGCCGAGCCGCGGGATGGCGAACAGGTTGACGAGCGCGGCGATCGCGAGCGCGAGCAGCCATTTCGACAGCAACACGAATTTTGCTTGATATTTGAGAACGATAAGATTGCCTATCGCCTCGATGCCGGCCGGCACCGACAGCCAGACCGCCCAGCGGAAAATGTCGACCGACGCCTCGTAGCCGTGGCCGAACACCTTGCCGACGATCAGCGGGGCGGCGGCATCGAGCACGAGCGCGCCGGCCGTCATCAGGCAGGCCGTCATCGCGATCAGCCGGACGATGTTGCGGCGCAGCCGCGCGACGTCCTGCACGCGGTAGACGAAGGCGGGCGCGATCGTCTGCGCGAGCATCAGCGCGAGCGTGATCCAGTTCTCGTTGAGCTGCTGCGCGGCCGAGTAGCGGCCGAGATCGGCGAACGATACGTGGCGCTCGAGCATCAGGCGGTCGAGCTTCAGGAACAGGTACATGCAGATGAGGCCGAGCCAGAACACGGTGCCGGCCGTCGCAAAGTGCCTGAACAGCGGTTTGTCGAACGTCCAGCCGAGCGCGCCGCCGTTACGATGCCGGTAGTACAGCAGCAGCGCGAAGCCGATTGCGGCGGCCTCGAGCGCCCACAGCCACGCGAAGCGGGCGGGGCCCGCGGCCGCACGGACCAGCAGCCAGACGAGCAGCGCCTTCGCCAGCGCGGTGACCATGCTGGTGACGAGCTGCGGCTTGCTGTAGGTCATGCTCTGCAGCCACGCGTTGATGACGCCGACGAACGGCTCGCGGAACACCATCGTGACCGCGAGGCCCGCGAGCATCGCGCCGACCAGCGGATCGAAGGCGCCCGCGGCAATCGCGATCCAGGTCGCGACGAGCGCGGCGACGGAGACGGCGATGCGCAGCGCGAATGCGCTGCCGAGCACCGCGCCGAGCTGGGCGGGCGGGCGCTGGACGATGGTCGGGACGAGGATTTCCGCGCCGCACACCCAGGTGAGCGGCGCCAGTACCAGGAGGAGCGTATTCGCATACTGCCATTTGCCGAACACGTCTGGCCCGAAATAACGGGCCAGCAGGCCGCTGATCGCGATCGCGACGCCGATCTGCGTAAGCCGTTCGAGCCCCAGCCAGACGAGATTCGCGACGGCCTTCGCGACATCCGGGTTGCCGAAGCGCTTCAGCATGCGCTGTGGCGGCGTGCGCGCAAGGCGGCCGGCAGGGCGCCCGGGGGCTGCAGGTTGGCGGCGACGGGACGGCTAGGCATTAAAATGGGCGGCATGCGCGTCATCAAAACCCGCGATTATAAGTGGGATCGGGGTGGCTTCCGCCGTTCTGCGCCAGCGGGTGCGCTCCTTGCCGGGCGGGCATGTATCATGCGCGGCACCGGCGAGCGGCGGCTTGGCAAGCCAGACAATTTTCCATGCACGCAACTGAGAGAAGTGAATCGATGATCTCCCAATCCATCTTCAAGGCATATGACATTCGTGGCGTGGTCGGCAAGACGCTCGACACCGACACCGCGCGCGGGATCGGCCGGGCATTCGGCAGCGAAGTGCGCGCGCAGGGCGGCGATGCGGTCGTCGTCGCGCGCGACGGCCGCCTGTCCGGGCCGGACCTCGTCGGCGCGCTGGCCGACGGCCTGCGTGCGGCGGGCGTCGACGTCGTCGACGTCGGCATGGTGCCCACGCCGGTCGGCTATTTCGCGGCGAACGTCCCGCTCGCGCTGAAGGACGGCGAGCGCCGCGTCGATTCGTGCATCGTCGTCACGGGTAGCCACAACCCGCCCGACTACAACGGCTTCAAGATGGTGCTGCGCGGCGCCGCGATTTACGGCGAGCAGATCCAGGCGCTGTATCAGCGCATCGTCGACGAGCGTTTCGAGACGGGCAACGGCTCGTACGAACAGTTCGACGTGGCCGATCAATACATTGCACGCATCGTCGGCGACATCAAGCCGGCCCGCCCGATGAAGCTCGTCGTCGACGCCGGCAACGGCGTGGCCGGCCCGCTCGCGACGCGCCTGTTCAAGGCGCTCGGCTGCGAGCTGGTGGAGCGTTTCACCGACATCGACGGCACGTTCCCGAACCATCACCCCGATCCCGCCCACCCGGAAAACCTGCAGGACGTGATCCAGGCGCTGAAGGACACCGACGCCGAGATCGGCTTCGCGTTCGACGGCGACGGCGACCGCCTCGGCGTCGTCACGAAGGATGGCCAGATCATCTATCCGGACCGCCAGCTGATGCTGTTTGCGGAAGAGGTGCTGTCGCGCAACCCGGGCGCGCAGATCATCTATGACGTGAAGTGCACGCGCCACCTCGCGCAGTGGATCAAGTCGAAGGGTGGCGAGCCGCTGATGTGGAAGACGGGCCACTCGCTCGTGAAGGCGAAGCTGCGCGAGACGGGTGCGCCGCTCGCCGGCGAAATGAGCGGCCACGTGTTCTTCAAGGATCGCTGGTACGGCTTCGACGACGGTCTCTACACGGGCGCACGCCTGCTCGAGATCCTTACGAAGACGGCCGATCCGAGCGCGCTGCTGAACGGGCTGCCGGACGCGATGAGCACGCCCGAACTGCAGCTGTGGCTCGATGAAGGCGAGAACTTCCGCCTGATCGACAAGCTGCAGAAAGAGGCGAAGTTCGACGGTGCCGAGGAAGTCGTGACGATCGACGGCCTGCGTGTCGAGTACCCGGACGGCTTCGGCCTCGCGCGTTCGTCGAACACGACGCCGGTCGTCGTGATGCGTTTCGAGTCGGAGACGCAGGAAGGGCTCAAGCGCATCCAGGAGGACTTCCGCCGCGTGCTGACGGCCGCGAAGCCGGACGTCAAGCTGCCGTTCTGAGCCTCGGCGGCCGGCGGGCCGCCACCGGCGCGACGGTGTGTCCGATCGTCGCGCCATCCCCGAAAAGCGGCGCACGCTACACGCGTGCGGCCGCTTTTTGTCTGTCCGAGCTCCCGGGCGCGATAAAATCCCCCCTTTATGCCTGTCGCCGGCTGCCTGCCGGCGTTTTTTCAGCGTGCAAAAGATCCTGATCGTGCGCGTGTCGTCGCTGGGCGACGTCGTGCACAACATGCCGGTGATCGCCGATATCCGGCGCCGCCACCCCGATGCGCAGATCGACTGGCTCGTCGAGGAAAGCTTCGTCGACCTGGTCAAGCTCGTCGACGGCGTGCGCAACGTGCTGCCGTTCTCGCTGCGCCGCTGGCGCAAGAAGCCGTTCTCGGGCGCCACGTGGCGCGAGATCCGTGCGTTCCGCCAGCGCCTCGCGGCCGAGCAGTACGACCTCGTGATCGACTGCCAGGGCCTCATCAAGACGGCCTGGGTCGCCAGCTGGGCGCGTGGCCCGCTCGTCGGGCTCGGCAACCGCACCGACGGGCTCGGGATGAACGTCGAGAAGGTGAAGGCCGCGCTCGGCAACGACGCGCCGCTCGACAGCTGGGCGCTGCTGTTCGACCCGAAGTACGCGCAGAAGCTGAAGCACTGCGGTATTTC
>NZ_JAAGPE010000004.1:0-85331 GCF_017104605.1 Burkholderia sp. Ac-20384
GCCGCGCCCGCGCGGGGCGGCCCGGCGGGCGGCCCGTGGGCGGCGCACACCGCGGCACCGTTGCGGTGCATGCGGGCTACCGATTGGCCGGTCTGGGGCGACCGACTTCCGGGTATAATTACGGCCTTCCTTTCGCCCCACGTCGCCACCTCGCGCGACTCATCGACGTCAGTCCAGCCCATGGCTCACTTCTCGTGTTTTCCCGGCGCTTCGGCCCTCTCCGATTTCCGTCAAACCCGTCTGCTCGACACGCTCAAGCAAATCGACGCCAACATCGTCGCGGTGCGCGGGCAGTTCCTGCACTTCGTCAATGCGGCCGAGCCGCTGTCGGCCGACGACAGCGCGCGCATCGACGCGCTGATGCACTACGGCGCGCCGTTCGAGCCCGCGACCGAGAAGGGCACGGCCGAGACCTTCGTCGTGCTGCCGCGCTTCGGCACGGTCTCGCCGTGGGCGAGCAAGGCGACCGACATCGCGCAGCACTGCGGCCTCACGCAGGTGCGCCGCATCGAGCGCGGCGTCGAGTTCACGGTCACGCTGAAGTCGGGCCTGCTCGGCGGCAAGAAGGCGCTGTCGGACGATGCTCGCGCGGCCGTCGCAGCCGCGCTGCATGACCGGATGACCGAAAGCGTGGTCGCGGCGCGTGACGACGCGAAGCACCTGTTCGACGAACTGCCGGCCAAGCCGCTCGCGAGCGTCGACGTGCTGGGCGTCGGCCGTGGTGCGCTCGAACGCGCGAACGTCGAGCTGGGCCTCGCGCTCGCCGACGACGAGATCGACTACCTGGTCGACGCGTTCCGCAAGCTCGAACGCAATCCGACCGACGTGGAACTGATGATGTTCGCGCAGGCGAACAGCGAGCACTGCCGCCACAAGATCTTCAACGCGCAGTGGACGATCGACGGCGAAGCGCAGGACATGTCGCTGTTCGCGATGATTCGCAACACCGAAAAGCTGAACCCGCAGGGCACGATCGTCGCGTATTCGGACAACTCGTCGATCATGGTCGGCGCCGAAGCCGAACGCTGGTTCCCGCGCAACGCGGGCGCGGCTGGCGAGCCGGGCGAGCGCTACGGCCGCCACACCGAGCTCACGCACACGCTGATGAAGGTCGAGACGCACAACCACCCGACGGCGATCTCGCCGTTCCCGGGTGCGGCGACCGGCGCGGGCGGCGAGATCCGCGACGAAGGCGCCACGGGCCGCGGTGCGCGTCCGAAGGCCGGCCTCACGGGTTTCACCGTGTCGAACCTCGATCTGCCCGACGCACGCCAGTCGTGGGAAAACGCACGCGACGCGGCCCAGCCGGTCGGCGAGCGCAACCCGAACGACGCGCACGGCCCGTACGGCCGTCCGGACCGCATCGCGTCGCCGCTGCAGATCATGATCGACGGCCCGCTCGGCGGCGCTGCGTTCAACAACGAATTCGGCCGTCCGAACCTCGGCGGCTATTTCCGCGTGTACGAGCAGAACGTCGGCGGGAAGGTGCAGGGCTATCACAAGCCGATCATGATCGCGGGCGGCCTCGGCAACATCGCCGACCAACATACGCACAAGCATGACGTGCCGGCCGGCTCGCTGCTGATCCAGATCGGCGGCCCCGGCATGCGGATCGGGATGGGCGGCGGCGCCGCGAGCTCGATGGCGACCGGCGCGAACACGGCCGAACTCGACTTCGACTCGGTGCAGCGCGGCAACCCCGAAATCGAGCGTCGCGCGCAGGAAGTGATCAACGGCTGCTGGCAGCTCGGCGCGGAAAACCCGATCCTGAGCATCCACGACGTCGGCGCGGGCGGCCTGTCGAACGCGTTCCCCGAGATCGTCGACGGTGCGGGCAAGGGCGCGCGCTTCGAGCTGCGCAAGGTCGCGCTCGAGGAATCGGGCCTGTCGCCGCGCGAAATCTGGTCGAACGAAGCGCAGGAGCGCTACGTGCTGGCGATCGCGCCGGCCGACCTGCCGCGCTTCGAGGCGATCTGCGCACGTGAGCGCTGCCCGTTCGCGGTGGTCGGTGTCGCAACCGACGAACGCCAGCTGAAGCTCGTCGACGACGAAGCGACGGGCACCGACGAATACCCGGTCGACATGCCGATGGAAGTGCTGCTCGGCAAGCCGCCGCGCATGCATCGCGACGTCGCGCGCGTGGCGACCGAGCGCGTGCCGGTCGACGTGACGGGCATCGCGCTGTCGGAAGTCGCGGTCGACGTGCTGAAGCACCCGACGGTCGGCAGCAAGTCGTTCCTGATCACGATCGGCGACCGCTCGGTCGGCGGCACGTCGGTGCGCGACCAGATGGTCGGCCCGTGGCAGGTGCCGGTGGCCGACTGCGCGGTCACCGCGCTCGACTACGCGGGCTTCAAGGGCGAAGCGATGACGATGGCCGAGCGCACGCCGCTCGCGGTGATCGATGCACCGGCATCGGGCCGCATGGCGGTCGGCGAGGCGATCACGAACATCGCGAGCGCGCCGATTGCGTCGCTCGACAAGCTGAAGCTGTCGGCGAACTGGATGGCTGCATGCGGCACGGCCGGCGAAGATGCCGCGCTGTTCGACACGGTCAAGGCGATCGGCATGGAGCTGTGCCCGGCACTCGGGATCGGTATCCCGGTCGGCAAGGATTCGCTGTCGATGAAGACGAAGTGGGACGAACAGGGCGTCGCGAAGGAAGTGGTGTCGCCGGTGTCGCTGATCATCTCCGCGTTCGCGCCGGTCGAGGATGTACGCCGTCACCTGACGCCGCAACTGCGCCGCATCGCCGACGCGGGCGACAGCGTGCTGATCGCGATCGATCTCGGCCGCGGCAAGAACCGGATGGGCGGCAGCATCTTCGCGCAGGTTACGCAGCAGGTCGGCGACACGACGCCGGACGTTGACGACGCAGAAGACCTGAAGCGTTTCTTCAACGCGATCCAGTCGCTCAATGCGCAAGACAAGCTGCTCGCATACCACGACCGCTCGGACGGCGGCCTGTGGGCGACGGTATGTGAAATGGCGTTCGCGGGCCACGCGGGCGTGTCGCTGAACGTCGACATGCTGACGCTCGACCCGAATCACGAATCCGACTACGGCGACGCGAAGGACTGGGCGAAGCAGACGAGCGGCCGTCGCGAAGACCGCACGCTGCGCGCGCTGTTCTCCGAGGAACTCGGCGCCGTCGTGCAGGTGCGTGCGACCGATCGTGACGCGGTGCTCGGCGCGCTGCGCGAGTTCGGCCTGTCGGCGTGCTCGCACGTGATCGGCTCGGTCAACGACCGCGACGTGATCGAGGTGTATCGCGACGCGAAGAAGGTCTTCGACGCACCGCGCACCGAACTCCATCGCGCATGGAGCGAAGTGAGCTGGCGCATCGCGCGCCTGCGCGACAACCCCGCATGCGCGGATGCCGAATACGACGCGCTGCTCGACGTGGCCGATCCGGGCATCTCGCCGGTACTGAGCTTCGATCCGGCCGACGACATCGCCGCGCCGTTCATCGCGACGGGCGCGCGGCCGCGCGTCGCGATCCTGCGCGAGCAGGGCGTGAACTCGCATCTTGAAACGGCCTACGCGTTCGATCGCGCGGGCTTCGATGCACACGACGTGCACATGAGCGACCTGCTGGCCGGCCGTGCGACCCTCGCCGATTTCGCGGGCGCGGTCGCCTGCGGTGGCTTCTCGTACGGTGACGTGCTGGGCGCGGGCGAAGGCTGGGCGAAGACGATCCGTTTCAACGCGAACCTCGCCGACATGTTCTCGGCGTTCTTCGCGCGTCCGGACACGTTCGCCCTCGGCATCTGCAATGGCTGCCAGATGCTGTCGAGCATCGCGTCGATGATCCCGGGCGCGGAAGCGTGGCCGAAGTTCACGCGCAACAAGTCCGAGCAGTTCGAGGCGCGCTTCTCGTTCGTCGAAGTGGAAAAGTCGCCGTCGATCTTCTTCGCGGGGATGGAAGGCTCGCGGATTCCGGTCGCGGTCGCGCACGGCGAAGGCTACGCGGACTTCTCGCAGCAGGGCGACATCGATCGCGTCGCGGTCGCGATGCGTTACGTCGACCACCGCGGCGAAGCGACCGAGGCCTATCCGTTCAACCCGAACGGCTCGCCGGCCGGTATCACGTCGGTCACGACGGCCGACGGCCGCTTCTCGGTGCTGATGCCGCACATGGAGCGTGTGCATCGTACGGTCGCGATGAGCTGGCACCCGGAAAGCTGGGGTGAAGCGAGCCCGTGGATGCGCGTGTTCCGCAACGCGCGCCGCTGGATCGGCTGATCGGGATGATGTTCGACCCGAACGCACCGGTCGAGGTCGTCACGCTGCGCGACCAGCGCGCAAGCGAGGGCGACGCGATCGGTCGCGTGATCGTCGCTGCGTTCGCGGGCGAGCCGGAAGGCGGGCAGTTCGAACGGCGGATCGTCGATACGCTGCGTGCGGACGGTGCGTTGAGCGTCTCGCTCGTCGCGGAGCGCGACGGCCGCCTGATCGGGCATGTTGCGTTCTCGCCGGTGTCGATCGGTGGCGAACCGTCCGGCAGCCAGGGCTGGTACGGGCTGGCACCGCTCGCGGTGCTGCCCGACTGCCAGCGGCAGAGCATCGGTGCGGGGTTGGTGCGCACGGGGCTTGACGCGTTGCGCCGGCTTGGCGCACGCGGCTGCGTGCTGCTCGGCGAACCCGCGTATTACACGCGGTTCGGCTTTGCGCCGTCCGGCGACATCGTGTTCCCGGGCGTGCCGCCCGAGTATTTCCTCGCGCTGTCGCTCGACGATTCGGCGCCGCGGCCGTCGGGTGACGTTCGCTATCACGACGTGTTCTATCCCGCGTAGCCGGCGCTTGCGGTGTGCGTGAATCCGGTACGGAAAGGGCCGCTCTTTGGAGCGGCCTTTTTCTTTTGCCGGGCTGCAAGCGCATCGTGACGCGGCCGCAGGCAGTGCGCGAGCAATAAAAAAGCCGCTCCGAAGAGCGGCTTTTCGATACACGGGCGACGAGCGCCCGCGTTACTGGATCTTTGCCTGCTGGCGCAGACCTTCCTCGAACGCCTGCAGCTTCTGCTGCACGAGTTGCTGCGCGATCTGTGCCTTCACCTGATCGAACGGCGGCGGGGCGATGTCGCGGATGTCGTCGACACGGATGATGTGCCAGCCGAACTGCGTCTTCACCGGCGTGTCGGTCATCTGGCCTTTCTGCAGCTTCTGCGCGGCCGCCGCGAATTCCGGCACGTACGCCTTCGGGTCGGACCAGTCGAGATCGCCGCCGTTCTTGCCCGAACCCGGATCCTTCGAGTACTGCTTCGCGAGATCCTCGAACTTCGCGCCGGCCTTGATCTTCGCGATCAGGTCCTTCGCCTGCTGCTCGTTGTCGACGAGGATGTGGTGCAGGTGGTATTCACGATTGCCGCCGGCGCCCTTGACCAGGTCGTCGTAACGCGCCTTCACTTCGGCATCGGTCGGCTGGTTCTTCTTCAGGAAGCTCTCGATCATCGAACGCAGCACGACGGTCTGCTGCGCGACGGCGATTTGCGCCTTCACGTCCGGACGGTTCGGGATGCCTTCGCGGATCGCTTCCTGCATCAGGATTTCGCGGTTCACGAGTTCCTGGCGAACGGCCTGCTGCAGTTGCGGGCTGTCGGTCTGGCCTTGCTGGACGAGCTGAGCAACCATCGCGTCGGCGCGCGACTTCGGAATCGGCGTGCCGTTGACGACGGCGATGTTCTGGGCAAATGCCGGTGCCGCTGCAAAAGCAGCCGCCGCGACCCACAGGCGGGGGGATTTCAGGATCATCGGGAATTCCTAATGAGACTAGATTGAAGATTCGTTGAATTCTTCGGGCGTGTAAGCCACGATCGCGAGCGCGTGAATGCCGCGCTGCATCGCATCAGCGAGCGCATCATACACCAGCCGGTGCCGCGCGACGCGCGGCTTGCCCGCGAAGGCGGCCGACACGATCGTGACCGTGAAGTGGCCGCCGGCGGACGCGCCGGCGTGGCCCGCGTGCTGCGCGCTGTCGTCGCGCACGGTGAGCGATTCGGGCGCGAGCGCCGCGGTGAGGCGCGCTTCGATCAGCGCGATGCGTTCGTCGGGCGACGCGTGGAGAAAGGCGTCCGTCATGTCACTCGTCCTTCAGGTATTTCGTGAGCCACAGGCTTTGCAGGATGATGAATACGACCATCGCGCCCGTCGTGCCGAACAGCTTGAAGTTCACCCATTGCGATTCGGTGAAGTTGTGCACCACGTACAGGTTCGCGACGCCGAGCACCGCGAAGAACAGCGCCCAGGCGACGTTCAGCTTGTCCCACACGGGGTGCGGCAGCGTGAGCTGCTTGCCCATCATCTTCTCGATCAGGTTGTTGCCGAACGCATAGCGCGCGGCGAGCAGCCCGATCGCAAACAGCCAGTACAGCACAGTCGGTTTCCATTGAATGAATTTCTCGTCATGCAGGACGAGGGTGGCGCCACCGAAAACGACGATCACGCCGAGGCTGACCCACAGCATCGTGTCGACCTTCCGGTGCCGGAAGGCAACCCATGCGACCTGGGCCAGCGTCGCGACGATCGCGACGGCGGTAGCGGTAAAGATGCCCCAGACCTTGAAGGCGGCAAAAAACAGGATGATCGGAAACAGATCGAACAGGAATTTCATGGCGCTCGCAGCTGCGTAAAAGGCCGCTTGCGCGGCCTTTCACCGTTGTAGGGACCCGCCAGGCACCGCCGGAGCGGATCGGGCGGCGCGAGGGGCGCCCCGCGGATCCGCCCGGCGCCGCTCATTCGTTTTCGGGTCGGGACTCGAAGTTTAACGCAGCCGAATTGATGCAGTACCGCAAACCGGTCTGGTCGCGCGGGCCGTCCTCGAAGACGTGGCCGAGATGCGCGCCGCAGTGGTTGCAGCGCACCTCGACGCGCACCATCCCGTGCGAGTAGTCGACCTGTTCGTCGATCACCTCGCTGTTGAGCGGCTTGAAGTAGCTGGGCCAGCCGCAGCCCGAGTGGAATTTGGAGCCGGATTCGAACAGCGGCGTGCTGCAGACGACGCATTTGTAGATGCCGTCGTCTTCGGTGTCGGTGTATTCGCCGGTGAACGCACGCTCGGTGGCCGCGTGCTGCGTGACTTCGTACTGCATCGGCGTGAGCCGGCGGCGCAGCTCGGCGTCGTCCTTCTCGTACGGGAAGGTCTTGTCGTCGGAATCGTGGGACATGTGGGGTTCTCCTGATCGGTCGGTCGAGTCGCGCGGGTTGGGGCTCAGGACGAGCAGCTCACTTCGAGCGACCCGGCCCAGTCGGGCGGCAACGCCGCGTACGCTTCATGCTCCGGTTGTTCGTCGAACGGCCGGCGCAGGATCTGCGCGAGCCGCTCGACTTCCGAAAAATCCTTTTCCTTTGCGCGCCGGATCGCGACTTCGGCGAGATGGTTGCGCAACACGTATTTCGGGTTCACGCGGTTCATCGCGGCTGCACGTGCCGCGTCGTCGCGCGTTTCCTCGGACAGCCTCGCGCGGTAGAGGTTCGCCCACGCATCGAACGCGTCGCGGTCGATGAACAGGTCGCGCACGGGCGCGTCGCGGCTCGCGTCGTGCTTCGAGATCTGCGCGAGCCGGCGGAACGTCAGCGTGAAATCCGCGTGGCTCGCATGCATCGTCTCGAGCAGCTTGTTGGCGAGCTCGGCATCGTTCTCGCGTTCGAGCTCGAGGCCGAGCTTCGCACGCATCGCACGTTCGAGCGTGGGGCCGAACCGTTCCGGGAACTTCGCGAGCACGGCCTGCGCGTCCTCCACTGCACGTTCGGCGCGCGCATCGTCGTCGGCGATGCCGTGCTGCAGGCCGATCAGCGGCAGCAGTGCCTGCGCGAGGCAATAGCAGTTCCAGTGCGCGATGCGCGGCTGCATCCGGTAGGCGTAGCGGCCGCTCGTATCCGAGTGGTTGCAGATGTGGTTCGCGTCGAACGCATCGACGAAGCCGAACGGGCCGTAGTCGATCGTCACGCCGAGGATCGACATGTTGTCGGTGTTCATCACGCCATGGCAGAAGCCGACGGCCTGCCACTGCGCGACGAGATCGGCCGTGCGCAGCGTCGCGGCTTCGAGCAGCGCGAGGTACGGATCGTCGGCGTTGCGGCACTCCGGATAGAAGCGGTCGATCACGTGATCGGCGAGCTGGCGCAGCAGGTCGGGGCGATCGTTCGAGAAGAAGTGCTCGAAGTGGCCGAAGCGCACGAAGCTCTCCGACACGCGCGTGACGACGGCCGACGTTTCGATCTCTTCGCGCACCACCGGCTGGTCGGAACCGATCACCGTCAGTGCGCGCGTGGTCGGGATGCCGAGGTGATGCATCGCTTCCGAGCACAGGAATTCGCGGATCGACGAGCGCAGCACCGCGCGGCCGTCGCCCATCCGCGAATACGGCGTGCGGCCGCTGCCTTTCAGCTGCAGCTCGTAGCGGCGGCCGTCCGTGCCGGTGCGCTCGCCGATCGTCAGCGCGCGGCCGTCGCCGAGCTGGCCGGCCCACACGCCGAACTGGTGGCCGGAATACACCGATGCATACGGCATCGCGTTGGCAGGCCAGTCGCGCGTCGGGTTGCCGGCGAACAGCTCGGCGAAGCCGGGCTGCGCGGCGATCGACGGCGGCAGGTCGAGCAGTTGCGCGACTTCGCCGGAAAAGCCGACGACGTACGGCGCCGCAAGCGGCGCGGCCGGCAGCCGCGTATGAAACGCGTCGCCGAGCGTGACGAACGCGCCAACGGCGGGCTCGCCGAGCGTGGCGGCGAGGTCGGGGAGGGTGTCAGCCGCATCGGCTGCGCTTCGGGAAAACGACATGTTGAGCGCCTCTGGGTAAGCCGATATTGTAAGGCGGCGCCGCGCCGCCCGCATGGTGGCCCGCGCACCGTGCGCCACGCCCGTCCGGGGCCGCTGACGGGCGCGCCGCAGAGGCACCGATTCGCATCCTCACGGAGAACAAGACGATGGGTAAGCCGTTGCTGGGCCAGATGATGGACATGCCGTTACTGGTGTCCTCGCTGATTTCTCATGCCGCGCGGCACGCCGGCGATACGGAGATCGTGTCGAAGCGCGTGGAAGGCGATCTGCATCGCTACACGTACCGCGATTGCGAACGCCGCGCGAAGCAGCTGGCGCAGGCGCTCACGCGGCTCGGCGTCGAATCCGGCGATCGCGTCGGTACGCTCGCGTGGAACGGCTACCGGCATCTGGAAGCGTATTACGGGATCGGCGGCATGGGGGCCGTGTGCCATACGATCAACCCGCGGCTGTTCCCCGAACAGATCGCGTACATCGTCAATCACGCGGAAGACCGCTACGTCTTCTTCGACATCATTTTCGCGCCGCTCGTCGAGGCCATCGCGCCGCAATGTCCGCATGTGAAGGGCTGGGTCGCGATGACGGACGCAGCACACCTGCCGTCCGGCACGACGCCGTTCCTCTGCTACGAAACGCTCGTCGAAGCGGAGGATGGCCACTACGACTGGCCGCGCCTCGACGAGCAGCAGGCGTCGGGGCTCTGCTACACGTCGGGCACGACCGGCAACCCGAAGGGCGTGCTGTATTCGCACCGCTCGACCGTGCTGCACGCGTACGGCGCCGCGCTGCCCGACGCGATGAACCTGTCCGCGATGGACGCCGTGCTGCCCGTCGTGCCGATGTTCCACGTCAACGCATGGGGGCTGCCGTACGCGGTGCCGCTCACGGGCGGCAAGCTCGTGCTGCCCGGCAAGGATCTCGACGGGAAATCGCTGTACGAGCTGATGGAAGCCGAGCGCGTGACGTTCTCCGCGGGCGTGCCGACCGTGTGGCTCGGCCTGCTCAACTACATGCGCGAAGCCGGCGTGCGCTTCTCGACGCTGAACCGCACGGTGATCGGCGGCTCCGCGTGCCCGCCCGCGATGCTGCGTACCTTCGAGGACGAATACGGCGTGCGCGTGATCCACGCATGGGGGATGACCGAGCTGTCGCCGCTCGGCACGCTCGCGAAGCTGAACTGGGCGCAATCGCAGCGGCCGCTCGACGCGCAGCGCAAGCTGCTCGAGAAGCAGGGGCGCGTGATCTGCGGCGTCGACATGCGCATCGTCGGCGACGACGGCCAGGAGCTGCCGTGGGACGGCGTCGCGTTCGGCGAACTGCAGGTGCGCGGCCCGTGGGTGATCGACCACTACTTTCGCGGCGAGTCGTCGCCGCTGTCGGACGGCTGGTTCCCGACCGGCGACGTCGCGACGATCGACCCCGACGGCTTCCTGCAGATCACCGACCGCAGCAAGGACGTGATCAAGTCGGGCGGCGAGTGGATCAGCTCGATCGACATCGAGAACGTCGCGATCGCGCACCCGGGCGTGGCCGAGGCCGCCTGCATCGCCTGTGCGCACCCGAAATGGACCGAGCGCCCGCTGCTCGTCGTGGTGCCGCGCGAAGGGGCGAACCTGAGCCGCGACGCGCTGCTCGCGTTCTACGAAGGCAAGGTCGCGAAATGGTGGATTCCCGACGACGTCGTATTCGTCGAATCGCTGCCGCACACCGCGACCGGCAAGCTGCAGAAGCTGAAGCTGCGCGAGACGTTCCGCGATTTCGTGTTGCCGACGGCGGTCTGCGAGCCGTAACGCCGGGCCCGGGCCGGAAGCGGCTCGTGAAGCAGTCGCCCGATCCGTCCCCGGATCGGGAGCAAAATTCAAATTGAACGACCGTGCTTTTTCGTTGTATGCTGCCTCCGTTCATCCGGACATGCGGCTGTTCGACCGCGCACAATGAAGCGCAGCCACCCCGGCGCGCGATGCATGGAGGCAGGCAGATGGCAGTGGATTACTCGACTCGCGACGGCGTGGCCGTCCTTACACTCAACAATCCGCCCGTCAACGGGCTCGGCCTGTCGACCCGTCAGGGCGTCATGGACGCGCTCGATCGCGCCGCGCAGGACCCGTCGGTCACGGCCATCGTGCTGACCGGCGCGGGACGCGCATTTTCGGGCGGCGCCGACATCACCGAATTCAATACGCCGAAGGCGTTGCAGGAGCCGACGCTGCACACCGTGATTCACGCGGTGGAGGCAAGCGCGAAGCCCGTCGTCGCGGCGCTGCACAGCGTCGTGATGGGCGGCGGCCTCGAGCTCGCGCTCGGCGCGCACTATCGCGTCGCGGCACCGGGCGCGCAGGTCGCGCTGCCCGAAGTGAAGCTCGGCCTGTTGCCGGGCGCGGGCGGCACGCAGCGCCTGCCGCGTGCGGTGGGGCTCGAAACCGCGCTGAACATGATCGTGTCGGGCGCGCCGGTGCCGTCGGAGCAGCTCGCGAAGAGCGGGCTGTTCGACGAAATGGCCGACGGCGACCTGCTCGACGCGGCCGTCGCGTTCGCCCGCAAGGTCGGTGCGCAGAAGGGGCCGCATCCGCGCGTGCGCGATCGCAAGATCGTCCACCCGAACGCCGCGGGCTTCATCCAGTTCGCGCGCAATTCGGCCCGGGCCGCCGCACCGAATTTCCCCGCACCGCACAAGTGCATCGACGCGATCGAGGCCGGCGTGCTGCACGGCTTCGACAAGGGCAGTGTTGCCGAGCGCGAGGGTTTCGTCGCGTTGATGATGACGCCGGAAAGCCGCGCGCTGCGGCATGCGTTCTTCGGCGAGCGCGCCGCGAGCAAGATTCCCGACGTGCCGGCCGATACGCCGCTGCGCGAGATCCGCCGCGTCGGCGTGATCGGCGCGGGCACGATGGGCGGCGGGATCGCGATGAACTTCGTCAACGCAGGCCTGCCCGTCACGCTGCTCGAGACGAAACAGGACGCGCTCGAGCGCGGCGTCGCGACGATCCGCAAGAACTACGACGCGCAGGTGAAGAAGGGCAAGCTCACGCAGGAGAAGCTCGATGCGCGCATGGCGCTGATCACGCCGACGCTGTCCTACGACGACCTGAAGGACGCCGACCTGATCGTCGAGGCCGTGTTCGAGGAACTCGGCGTGAAGGAGCAGGTGTTCAAGAAGCTCGACGAAGTCGCGAAGGCGGGTGCGATCCTCGCGTCGAACACGTCGACGCTCGACGTCGACAAGATCGCGGCGTTCACGAAGCGCCCGCAGGACGTCGTCGGCATGCACTTCTTCAGCCCGGCGAACGTGATGAAGCTGCTCGAGGTCGTGCGCGGCGCGCAGACCGCGAAGGACGTGCTCGCCACCGTGATGGCCGTCGCGAAGAAGATCCGCAAGACGGCGGTCGTGTCGGGCGTGTGCGACGGCTTCATCGGCAACCGGATGATCGAGCAGTACATCCGCCAGGCGCTCTTCATGCTCGAGGAAGGCGCGCTGCCCGCGCAAGTCGACCGTGCGATCGAGAAATTCGGTTTCGCGATGGGCCCGTTCCGGATGAGCGACCTCGCCGGCAACGACATCGGCTGGGCGATCCGCAAGCGCCGCTACATCGAGCAGCCCGATCTCCAGTACTCGAAGATTGCCGACCGCCTGTGCGAGCAGGGCCGCTTCGGCCAGAAGACGGGCGCCGGCTGGTACGACTACGTACCGGGCGATCGCAAGGCGAAGCCGTCGTCGCTCGTCGACGAGATGGTCGTCGCGTATTCGAAGGAACGCGGCGTCGAGCGACGCAAGATCGGCGACGACGAGATCGTCGAGCGGCTCGTGTTCGCGCTGGCCAACGAAGGCGCGAAGATCCTCGAAGAGAAGATCGCGTCGAAGGCGTCCGACATCGACATGGTCTACCTGACCGGCTATGGCTTCCCGCTGTGGCGCGGCGGCCCGATGCTGTACGCGGACGTGGTCGGCCTCTACAACGTCGAGCGCGCGATTCGCCGCTACGCGGCGGCACCGAACGGCGACGCATGGCAGCTCGCGCCGTCGATCGCGGAGCTCGCGAAGGCGGGCCGCGGGTTCAACGGCTGACGCGCCGGATCGCGGCGCGACGCACACCCGGAGAAACGCAATGAAACGCACCGACGACGTACTGCTCGTGATCGACGTGCAATACGACTTCATGCCGGGCGGCGCGCTCGCGGTGCCCGACGGCGACGCGGTCGTGCCGGTGATCAACGCGCTGGCGCAACGCTTCGACCAGGTCGTGCTGACGCAGGACTGGCACCCGCGCGAGCACGTGTCGTTCGCGGCGAACCACCCGGGCCGCGAACCGTTCTCCACGCTCGCGCTGCCGTACGGCGAGCAGGTGTTGTGGCCCGTGCACTGCGTGCAGGACACCGACGGCGCGGCGTTGCATCGCGACCTCGACATCCCGCACGCGCGGCTCGTGATCCGCAAGGGCGGCGATGCGCAGGTCGACAGCTATTCCGCGTTCGTCGAAGCCGACCGCACGACGCGCACCGGGCTCGCGGGCTATCTGCGCGAGCTCGGCGCGAAGCGCGTGTGGTGCTGCGGGCTCGCGACCGACTACTGCGTCGCGTGGTCGGCGCTCGATGCGCGAGCGGCCGGTTTCGAAGCCGCAGTGATCAACGATGCGTGCCGCGCGATCGACCTGAACGGGTCGCTCGCCCACGCATGGCAACAGATGCAGGCAGCGGGCGTCGCGCATGTGACGTCCGCGGGCGCGCGCCCGCAGGCGTAGCGCATTCCCCATCCGATTCAGGACATGATGCAGGACCGAAGGAGACTCGCATGACCGAAGCCGTAATCGTATCGACCGCCCGCACGCCGCTGGCGAAATCCTGGCGCGGTGCTTTCAACATGACGCACGGCGCGACGCTCGGCGGCCACGCGGTCGCGGCCGCGCTCGAACGCTCGAAGCTCGACCCCGCACGCGTCGAGGACGTGATCATGGGGTGCGCGAACCCCGAAGGCGCGACCGGCGCGAACATCGCGCGGCAGATCGCACTGCGCGCGGGGCTGCCCGTGACGGTGCCGGGGATGACGGTGAACCGTTTCTGCTCGTCCGGGCTGCAGACCATCGCACTGGCCGCGCAACGGATCATCGCGGGTGAAGGCGAAGTGTATGTGGCGGGCGGCGTCGAATCGATCTCGTGCGTGCAGAACGAGATGAACCACCACATGATCCAGGAAGGCTGGCTCGTGCAGCACAAGCCCGAGATCTACTGGAACATGCTGCAGACCGCCGAGAACGTCGCGAAGCGCTACGGCATCTCGAAGGAGCGGCAGGACGAGTACGGCGTGCAGTCGCAACTGCGGGCGGCGGCCGCGCAGGAAGCCGGGCGCTTCCGCGACGAGATCGCGCCGATCACCGTGCTCGCGGGCCTCGCCGACAAGGCGACGGGCCGCCTGTTCACGAAGGAAGTGACGGTCTCGGCCGATGAAGGGATCCGCCCCGACACGACGCTCGAGGGCGTGTCGAAGATCCGGTCGGCCGTGCCGGGTGGCGTGATCACCGCCGGCAACGCGAGCCAGTTCTCGGACGGCGCGTCGGCCTGCGTCGTGATGAGCGCCGACGCCGCGCAGCGCGAAGGGCTGCAGCCGCTCGGCGTGTTCCGCGGTTTCGCGGTGGCCGGGTGCGAGCCGGACGAGATGGGCATCGGCCCCGTGTTCGCGGTACCCAAGCTGCTGAAGCAGGCAGGGCTGAAGGTCGACGATATCGGCCTGTGGGAATTGAACGAAGCGTTCGCGGTGCAGGTGCTGTACTGTCGCGACACGCTCGGGATTCCTGAAGATCGACTGAACGTGAACGGCGGCGCGATCGCGGTCGGCCATCCGTACGGCGTATCGGGCGCACGCCTGACGGGCCATGCGCTGATCGAAGGCAAGCGGCGCGGCGTGAAGTACGTGGTCGTCACGATGTGCATCGGCGGCGGGCAGGGCGCAGCCGGCCTGTTCGAAATCCTCTGATCTTTGGCAGATGGCGGCCGCGGTTTCGCTTCGGCGAGGCAGGCGGCCGCGACGCGAATCGGTGCGACTGAACCACCATTCGAAACAATCGGGAAGCAAAAGGCATGCGCCCGGCAATGCCGTTTCCCCTTACTTGTCAAACGAATTGCCCCACCTATACTTGCTCTGACATTTGCCTTTCGGCACGATGGGCCGGATCATGCGTCGCGCGATCCGTGCCGCGAAGGTTCGAACCAACGCAGCAGACCGACCGGGGACCGAATGAGTACGACCTATGCAGCCGGGGAACCGCCGCGCGTCGTCAGCGCGGCCGCGAGGCTCTACGCGAAATGCCTGCTGATTGGATTCGCGTTGCTGCCTGCCTATCTGATCGCCTATCTGTGGTTCTTCAGCGACCCGCACGTCGTGTTCGAGAGCCACGCGTTCCATGAAATCGCAATCGCTGCCGCGACCCTCGAAGGCGCGTTCGTCACCTACGTGACGTGGGTGTGCTACCGCTCATCTGGCGAGCCGCTGCTGCGCTGGCTGACACTTGGCTTTCTCGGCTTCGCGATGATCTACGCGCTGCACGGTGCATTCACCGGAATGGCGCATCACAACATCTGGCTGTTCCTGCTGTACGGACCCGCGTCGCGGCTCGTGATGTCGATCCTGCTGCTCACGGGCCTGCTGTCGTATTCGCGTCCGCCCGATCGGATCGAGAAGCGCACCAGCGTGCGCACGTGGCTGCCGTGGATCGTGTTTTTCGTGATCGTGAACGTGGTCGTCGCGTACATCGCATATTCGCCGGTCGCGGGCGCGCTGGGCACACGGCTGTCGATGGAGGGCGGCGCGCTCGTGTTCTCGCTGCTGAACGTCGCCGTGCTGCTCGCGCGGCGGATCCGCTCGCCGCTGATGGTGATCTACGGCGTGTCGATCATGGCGTTCGCGCTGTCGTCGCTCGCGTTCATCCTCGGCAAGCCGTGGAATCACATGTGGTGGCTCGCGCATGCGATTTTCGCCGGCGGCTTCTTCCTGCTCAGCTACGGTGTCGTGCAGGCGCTGCAGACGACGCGCTCATTCTCGGCGATCTACAGCCAGGAAGACCTGATGAGCCGGCTGTCGGAATCGATGGCGCGTACCGAGAGCGCGCTGCAGGAGCTGCGACGCACGAACCAGAAGCTCGAATACATGGCCGCGACCGACCCGATGACGGGCGCGTCGAACCGCCGGCAGTTCATCGCGCAGGTCGAGCGCGAGATGGTGCGGGCCGAGCGTGACGGCACACCGTTCTGCCTGCTCGCGCTCGATCTCGACAATTTCAAGAACATCAACGATGCGTACGGGCACCAGATCGGCGACGAGGTGCTGCGCGGCGTCGTGCGCCAGTGCCTCGATGCGATCCGGCCGGCGGGCGGGCTGGCACGCGTCGGCGGCGAGGAATTCATGGCGTTGCTGCCGGATATGCCGCTCGAAGGCGCGCGGATGACGGCCGAGCGCGTGCGCTCGTCGATCGCGAGCTCGCCATTCGGGCTCGATTTCAAGCGTGTGCAGGTGACGGTCAGCGTGGGCGTCGCGCAATACGGGGCCGACGGCAGCACGGTGGATGCGTTGCTGCGCGTGGTCGACGAGCGCTTGTATCAGGCGAAGCGGGAAGGGCGGAACCGGGTCGTGTCGCGGTGACATGGTTTTGCGCGGCATGCGGGCACCGGTGACCGGGCGCGGGACATTCGGCAACTCGGGCGTACAGCGGCGGTGTCGAGCGCCTCGATCTCTAACGAAGCCCCGGAGGCGGTAACGCCCCGGGGCTTTTGCATGCCCGGTCAGCACGCGTCCGGCGATGCGTTACCGCGATGCCAGGGCCGCCGCGCTCTGCTTCGGCTGCGCATCCTGCATCCGCTGCGACGCCTGCCACCAGTACTTGCCCGCGCGCTGCTGCGGATCGCGGATCGCGAGATACGTCGTACTCCAGAGCTGCGCCGCGTTCGCTTCGGTGGCGTCCGCGCTGCGCGTGCCGAATGCATCGGTCTGGTACTTGCCGTTCACGTACGACCACGTCCACATCTCCGACGTCCGCATGTCGCGTCCGTTCGAGATCACCTGCCAGATCGTCTGCCGCGCCTGCGTGAGCAGCGTGCGTGTCGCGGCCGACAGGTCCTGGCGCGCGAGCTGGCGATCGAGCCCGGCCACCCACATCGCCTGCTGCCACGACCAGATCACCGTGCCGTGATACGCGGAACTCGTGAACTTCGGCCACAGCGCCTGGCTGGCATACGCGGGATTCGCGATCAGCATGCCGGCATCGGTCACGAGCCCGGTCGGGAACGGCCGCGTGACGTCGGCGACGATCCGCTGAAGTTCGTCGTCCGGCGGTGTGCCGAACAGCAGTGCGAAGCCGCCGTCGGAATTCATCACCGGAATCGGGTTGCCCTGCTGATCAAGCGACAGTGCGTAGAACGCCAGCGGTGTGCCCGGCGCGGCGCCGGCCGGCACGCCGGCGGACGGCGCATAGGCCGACACGTCGGTGGCTGCCTGCGCGGCCGGCACGCTGACCTGGAACAGCGATGGTGCCTGCGTTTCCCATGTGGCCGCCTGGTTCGCCGTGTTGGCGAGCGTCGCGCGCTGTCCGGCATCCAGATACGGATCTAGCAGGCCGCGCGTGAGGAATGCGTTCGCTGCGCGCAACGCGGCGGGCACGAGCACCGCGTTCACGTCGTATGGGTAGACGCCGCCGCCGAGCCCGTCGGTGCTGTCGCGCCAGTTGCCGACGATCTCGCCGGGCCGCAGGTGGATCAGGTTCGCGACCGACGGCTGCTGCGCGAATGGCTGAGCGGTTGACGCGACGTGCAGCAGGTTGACGACCAGGCGGCTGCCATTGGTCTGCCCGTCGCTGCCGCGCTGCGCGAGATACGCGGCCGCGCGGGCCTGGCCCCGCGTGTCGTCGATCAGCCACGCGGCCGCGATCGGCGCGAGCAGGTAGTCGCTGTCGATCATCTTGTAATCGTAGGTCGGCGTCGGATCGTTCGGCCGGCCGTTCTTCTGGTTGTCGACGAGGGCGAATTCGCCGATCCCTTCTTCGTGTGCGACCTTGCCGTCGGTCGACAGCCGGCTCAGCACCGACGACAGACCGGCCTCGACCGCCGCGGGTTCGAGCACGGGCATCAGCATGCGTACCGAGATCAGCGTGTCGCGGCCGAAGTAGGTGTCGTACTGCCACGAACCGGCCAGCAGCTTGTCGTGGAAGCTCAGGAACTCGAGCACGTTCTGGCTCACCGGGTCGGGGTTCACGGACGGCGCGAGCAGGTCGGTGCGCGTGATCGGCGATAACGGTGTCTCGCCCGACAGCGCGTCGACATGCAGTCGCAATGTGTGCGAGCCCGCCGGTGCGCTCAGGACGAGCTTGCCGCCCGCCGCCGGCGTAATGCTGCCGCCGTCGCGCAGCGTGATGCGCAGTGAATAGCCGGGCGCGCCATCGATCCGGTCGCGTTGCCATTGCGCGGCGCCGCCCTGGACCGTCGGCGCGGTGAGGATCTGCTGCGGAATCGTCGCGCCGCCGTTGAAGTCGCGCAGGAAGCGCACGTTGCTGAGTACGCCCTGGCGGATCGTCAGCGTGTTGGTGTCGACCGACACGTCGGCGCCTATGCCGTACAGCGGACGACCGTGCGTGTCGGGAGCCGATAGCGCGGACGGCGACGTATCGAGGCTCCAGTTCACCGGCTGTGCGGTGTCGTCGAACCACAGCCCGGTGCCGCTGTTGCCGGCGGGGAAGACCACGAGCAACCGTGGTTTCGTCGACGAGCGCACCAGCAGGTGCGCGGCGACCTTGTCCTGCCGGTAGAACGCGTTGATCTGGCCGCCGTTGTCCATGCGGAACGACAGCGCCGCAGTGTTCGACGGCGGGTTGCTCGATTTGACGTCGTCGTCATTGCAGGCCGCAAGCAGGCCGGCGCAGATGAATCCGAGACACAGCGACTTCGCAAGGCGATGCATGTTGATGTCCCTCCTGATGACTGGCGATTTTTATGAGAATTATCGAGTGAGCGGCTGCTCGGCTTGCTTCGTCCGGTATTGCGGAATTCCTGGGAATGATGGAATTAATCCGGGCGTGATTCGGGGGTGAATTGAATGGGAAATAACCGATTGATGGTTAATTCTCGATTTGAAAAAAAGGAGGCGCTGCCCCGGCCAGGCATGAAAGACTTCTCGGTTGAGGCTCCGGTGTAGTGCCGGCGTTGGTGCGTGTGCGCCGTGATAAACAAAACGTAAGCCGTCGTAGGGGATTCTAAAGTTCGGATAAAGTCGAAGTCAATAATGATTTGACGGCTTTCGAATAATGTTCTTAAATGAGGCTGCAATTATTGCTTGCCGAATCGGTAAAATATGCGAATTCATGATGAATTGGGGGCGCTGATTATTGAGGCTGGTGAAATTAGATTGGCAATCGATGTCCGTATTGGCGATTGATTCCGAACCGGGACTGAATCGTGACGGTTCGCTCGTCGCTGTGTCCCGGGTGGGGCAAACGGAAGGCGCGGAATGCGGTGGATCAGGCAATCCGGAGCAGTGAGCAACCGGCGTTCCTGCGACCGGACCGGCGGGTGATCCCGAGAACCGGACGTCACGCGATCGCACCTGCGGCGTCGGCAAGTTTGGTAGGCTTGGGGCTCGCCTCCGCTTACCGAATTGACGCAGTCGGTCACTGATGCGATTCGATATTCGTCTTTTGCGGGGCTGACGATTTTGCGACAGAGCGACTATTCATCGATGGTCGATGGTGGTTGACGTCCCCTTCACTCCGGAGAATGCGCCGTGCTGCACGTGTCCGACGATTCAGTGGTCGTATTGGTTGATTTTCAGACGCGGCTGATGCCGGTGATTCACGACGGGGTAGCCGTTGTCACGCAGGCTGTCCGACTTGCCCGTATCGCGCAGATACTCGAGGTGCCGGTGCTGGGTACCGAGCAGAGCCCAGTCCAGCTGGGCCGGAACGTACCGGAGATCAAGGAGCTGTGTTCGAACACCGTCGTCAAGGACCATTTCGACGCATGCGCGGAGGGCCTGGTCGATGCATTGCCGGCCGGGCGCAATAGCGTGATCGTCGCCGGTTGCGAGGCGCACGTGTGCGTGTTGCAAACGGCGTTCGGGTTGTTGCGCAGCGGCCGCAAAGTCACGGTGGTCAGCGATGCCGTGGGGTCGCGCAAGACGATCGACCGGGATGCGGGGATCGCTCGGCTCGGGGCGGCGGGGGTGCAAATCGCGACGGTCGAGATGATCGCGTTCGAATGGCTGGGCTCCAGCCGGCATCCGCGTTTTCGCGATGGGCTGCGCCTGATCAAGTGAGTCGAGGTGCCGGTGCGCTGACGGAAACCGCGTTCCAGGGGCCGGATGCGTGAATCTCGGGATGTCGGACATTGGAGCCGGCAGGTCCGGTAGGCTGGCTGCCGGCGGTCGCGGGCGGGATCCTCGCGTCGGCGGCCGACACGGAGAAGAATCGGGCATCGTGCGCGAGCGCCCGGTCGCGACCCTCCGACAGGGCAACGACAGTCCTCGTTGTACTGTCGCGCCGTCGCGAAACCTCACCGTCGCGGGGAGGTTTCTCGGCCGCCGACGGCGTTCAGGCTGCTGCCGCCTGATGAAGCGAGTTGTGCTGCTCGCCACCCAGGATATCGATGAGACTGGTGAGCATCCGCCCCAATTCACCGGTCATCAGCGTGACATCCGAGTCGAAGCGTTCAGCGTCGTTCTGCGCGGTCGGATCCGACGCTTCCTTGATCACGTCGAGCGGCGTCACGCGCTTGATCGTCAACGACGGCGTCAGCACGAAGGAGATCCGGTTGTCCCAGGTCATCGCAAGGCGCATGCATTGTTTGCCGGCCTCGATGTGCCGGCGCATGTCGTTCGCTTCCAGCGCGTGGCCGACGTATCGCACCGTGGCGCCGCCTTCGCCGCTCGAGCGCAACTCGGCGTCCTGGTCCACGGTGAATCCGCCCGGCGCTTCGCCGGACAACAGCCAATCCGTCATCGCGGCGACCGGCGAATGCGCCACCTGAACACCGGCGAGCGGCAACTGATCGATCGATTTGACGAGCAGGCCGCGAACGTCGTCGGCAACAGCCTGTGAAGCCGCATCGATGACGAGCCAGCCGTTCACCGTATCGATCCACACGCGGGTGTCGCGGCGAATGGTGAACGCGCGCGGGAGCAGTTCGTCGGTCACTTGCTCCTTGAGCTCGCGCATCTGCTTTCGCCCTACCTTGAAGCCCTGCTGCTCCTCGACTTCGAGCGCTCGCTCCTTGGTCACCTGATTGACGACCGACGCCGGGAGCAGCTTCTTTTCGGCACGAAACGTCAGCAACATTTGCCGGTTGATCGAATACACCAGTGCGCCGTCGTCACGCGGCGACGCCCATCCGTGGCTCTGCATCTCGACGCTGCTGCCCGGCTGAAACGCGTGGGGCGCCAGCCATTTTTCCATCTGATCGGGGGTAACGGCCCAAGGTGCCGGAAGACGGTGAAGCTGAAGGTTCTTGAACCACATAGGAGTACGGGCAAAGCGCACCATTCTATATGACGGTGATGCTTCCGGTGCGGATTCGGTCGGTCGATGTGGCGGTTCAAGTCGTTGACTGTTGTAGCGCCGGGTAGGTGGGCATCGCTCGCTAAATTCGCCACGCGTGTCTTGAAGGGTGATGCTTTGATATTCGCCGATAGCAAAGAAACTCTCCTTCCCAGCAATTCTGCACTTGTATCGCCATAGCCTGGAGCCGGTCGGACTCACCAACAGATCCAGTCCATCGAAGTCGGCAAGTTTGGTACGCTTATCGCCTGCCTTTGCTTGTCGGATCTTGACGGCGTCAAGTGGCACGGTGAAAAAGCGGGTATCGTCTTCGCGTGATCGAAACGATACCCGCTTTGTTACCCGCATCTTTCTCGGCCAGACGCAATTCCCGGCGAACGCGAGCGAACGGTGGAAGGGCGTAAGATGCCCGACTGGCAAGAAGGGTGACAGGCAAGTCGCCGAACCAGAACGAACAGGAGCAACCGAAGTGATCCGTCATATCGTCATGTGGAAGTTGAATCGCGATATGGCGTAGCTCGACATTGATTTTAAAGAAAATATTTGTCGGCAGTAGAGTTTGATACCCGGCCTGATACCCGGTTTTTTCTCGGCTGGGCGCGGACATAAAAAACGGACGGCGAACCGTCCGTTTTGTCTTGGTGGCGCGGCATCATGCTGCCGGCTGCGCGATCGACCGGATCCACGATTGAACCTCTGACTCGACCCACAGGGAGACATTCCGCACCTTCCTCGGCTGCGGAAACTCGTCGCCCTTCATCAGCGCGTAGATGGTGGTCTTGCCAAGCCCAACCAGCTCAAGCACTTGCGGGAGTCGAATGAGGCGTTCGCCGGTTGAGGCGTACGCACCGGCGGCGCCCACGTTGGGAAGCGTCAGGATCTCGGCCGATGCCATTGCGTTCGTGTTGGTCATGCTGCCATCCTTTGCGCCGCCGCGCTGTCGTTTGCCGGCCGTGCGCCCATCTCCTGGTCGATGCGACGCTCGGCCTCTTCGATAGCCTCCCGTGCGTCGCCAATCGTGGCCACCTCGAGCTGCGCGTCGTGGATGATGAGCGCGTCGCAGACGGCCGACAGAGCATCGCCGTCAAACGTCCAGCACCCTGACTCGCGGCCGTGTCGCTCGGCCCGCTCAATGCCTGCCAGCGCGCGGTCGAGCTCGTCGGTGTGCTCGTAGCCGATGCCGCGCTCGGCCATGGCCGCAGCGATATGCATCATCCCGTTGAGCGTCGACCAAGTCGACGCGTCGCCGCGGCCAGATCGCATCCGGTCGAAGGCGATCCGATACGCGATCCCCATGTCCCGCAACTGCGAGTCCAGCAGCCGCCTCCGACCGTGCGCGCGCGCGTCTAGGCGCTCCGCGGCCGATAACGCCCGGCGCGGGTCGTACTTGCTGCGCGGCTTCTTCTTCGTTCCCGCCATTGTCAGAGTCCCCAGTGCTTGCGTGTGATGTCGATGATTTTCTGTGTCGATTCAGTCATGCTAGGATCGCTTCCACATTCGAAAGGAGAGCGCCGTGGCGCACGAACCGACACCAGGCACGGAACCGTTTGTGAAAAGCGGCGACGTTCACTTCTCGTTGACCGTCGACGGCATCGTTCAGCGCTTCTGCGTGTCGCGCGAGGCGCTGGAGGACCACTTCGGCAATCCGCCGGGTGACGCCACCGACCGGCTGGCAGCGTTCGAGCGCGGCAAAGAGCGGATATTCGCGGCGGCCGCCGAAAAACTCGGCATCCCGTCGGGCAACGTGATCGGCGTTGGCACATACGATTTTTGAAGAGCACCACCCATGAAGTCTGTTTTTCTGATGCGCGGCTACGAGATGAACTGCACGCCGCGCCCCACTGATGACGGCAAGTTCGCCGCACAGGTCGAAGTGACGAAGGTCGGCTTCAACCGCGAGGCCGCGTTCCGCTCGCTGGGCGAGTTCGCCACCGAGGCCGAGGCTGTCGCGTACGCGAAGAACTTCTCGGTCGAGTGGCTGAGCCGCTACGGCTGAATTCATCGCGGCTCCCTAATTTTTTGGGTGCAGAGCGGGCAGCTGAAGAGCATGCCGCCCGGCAGGTAGTTCACGGTGCCGGTGCCGCTGCATCGTTCGCAAGACGTGCCCAGCTCCGGATACAGCTTCTCGCGCAGTTGCGCCGGCAGCCCGGCGGCGCGGATCGCAAACACCTCGACGTCGCTCAGCATGGGGCGTCTCCTGCGCGGGCGCCGTCAACCTTCGCGCGGATCGCTTCCAGCTCGTCGCCAGCGACATCGGCCCAACGCGCGCCGTGGTCGAGGACCATCTTCACGAGCCAGTGCAGGACGTACGCCTGCTCGTCCTCGGCCTTCGTCTTGATGTCGGCGCCGGCGGCGCGCATGAGGTGCGCGTACGGCCCGCACCGGAAGTTCGGAAAGCCGAGCACGTGGCGGAGATCGTCGGTCAGCTCGTCGGGGTAGGCCCGCGTGGCCCTCGTTGCTTCCACTTCCGGATCCTTGCGATAGGCATCGGACACGCCGGCCCATTCGAGTGCGCTGGCGAGAGTGAACGGCTCCGGCTGGCCCGGATGGGCTGTTAGCACTTCGAGCAAGCCATTCGCAGCCTCAACATCTTCCGGGCCGCGGCCGCGCAATCGCTCTTCGGCGTGTTCGATCAAGCTGCGGTGCTTGTCCGTCAGCGTCTTATTCATGCTTGGCTCCCTTCGATGATTTGGGGCCACGCGCCCCATCCCCACGCTTCCTTGTCTTCGGTGGGGTGCTTGTCGGTCCTTGGCCGGCTCGGGCAATCCCATGTGCGGCCGCGCACCTTCCACAGAAACCGCCAGCCGGCCGCGCGCAGGCTCGCGCCGTTCTCGCTCGCGAGGATGTAAGTGATGCCGCGGCGATAGCCCTTATCGATCGCAACGCGGCGTGCAGCTGCATACAGCATCGAACATGCGTTCGGCGTGCCGTTCGTGCATTGCCGCGTGACTTCGGCCGTCAGTCCATCGTCGAGCGGCCGCGCGACGGGACGGCCGGTGATCGCGACGCCCGCAAGGCAGCCGTCATCGTCATGGACGGCTTGCCACCAGAGGCCGCCGACCGGCACGCCGTGGTGCCGGTGATGCGCGCGAATGAAGTCGAACGCGTCTTTCTGCGAGATCGGTCGCAGTTCGATCATTGCTTGGCTCCTTCGAGAAGGGCGCGGAGCGCGTCGGCCAGCTTCGCATCACCGCTGACCGTCATGTCATCGGCGACGAGCAGCAAGTCCATGCGCTGACGTTCGGTCAGCCCGACAGGAGCGGATGCCGGGGCGGGAGGGGGCGGGGCGGCGTCGATCATGGCGCGGTGCGCAGCGTCGAGTGCGTCGTCTCGATCTTGTCCGGCTTTTTCGGTGGCGTTGAACGCGATGAGCGCCTTTGCGCGCATACCGTAGGAGCGCTCGATCGGCACGAGCGCATAGCCGGTCGGGATCGCCGCGGGACCGCGATCAACACAGTGCCAATCGTGATGCCGCTCTTGCACGAGCGGTTTGATATTGTCGTCAATCCACTGCTGGATCTCGGCTCCGCTCCACATCTTCCGCAGCATCGTCGGGAAGCGCGGCAAATCGGTAACGGCCACCGGTTCCGCCGCATGCGCGGGGGTGGTAACGATGCCGTTCGGGGAAGTGCTGTCGAGCCATTGCAGGATGCTGGCGGCTTGCTTTTCGTCGATCGCAAGGCCGTCGCATTCGCCTTCGATCGCATCGATGATCGCTTTCAGCCGCGATGTTTGGGCCTGCGATCGTTCAGGCTGCGCAGCGAGATCGCGGATCGCTGCGATGATCTGCTCGTGAGGCTTTACGCCAAACTCGCCGCGCTCGCGCCACTTCGGATCGAGTTCACGCAGCACGGCTTGAATCGCCGACAGCCCTTCCGCCCCCGCCGCATTGGGCGATGAGGCGCGGGCACGCCACGCAGCCCACGCGTATGCTGTGGCAGCCTCCGTGTAATGTCCTTCCACACTTACGCTGGCATCCATCCGAATGTCGCGCGCCCACGATTCGAACGCCGCCCGCTCGTCCGCCACTGGAGGTTCGGACTGCGCGAAGAACAGCTTCCCGCTCAATTCCAGTACCTTCGCCTCTGCCTTCACGAGCAGATTCGACGCACCGACGTATGCGCTGTACAGCGTGCCGTGACCGTCGCAGTACCGGCAGTTGACGGTGATCTCGCGCGCGTCCGGGCCTTCGTCGGTCATTTCCGTCTCTTCGCCCGAGCCAGCGCAGCGCGGGCAATCGAAATTGCCGTCGCCCGGCGGCGTCATCGGAGTGCGCCGCAGATACTGTTGCGCCTGCGTATGCCATTCTTCACCGAGCAGGTTCGAATGGCTGTCCGCGTCGACGGCATCGCGGATCAGCTCCAACGCTCCGGCCGGCGCTGCTTCGTGTTGCTCGACTGGGCGACGGTTCCAGTCCTTCTCGCAGCCTGCGCCGTCTTCGCGGAGTCGGGTGCTCGCGCCGCAGTCCGTGCATTCCAGCCAGTAATCGCCGATGCCATTTCCTTGGCGAACGGGGCATTTCGTGCAGCCGCAGAATGCGCAGGGCAGCAGGTATTTCGGCGCATCAGCGCGGCTCTTGTCGGTGGTCATGGAGATCCTCACGCGTGCGTTGCGTAGACCGCGTACGGCCCGTCTTCGCTGTCGCCAATTTCGAGCAGCCACCATCCGGGCTCCGGTGACGGGTCCCATGCCGTGATGTCGAGGTTCCCGTTATCGAAATACGAGACGTACGCCGGATGGTCCATGCGCTCGTTCTCGAGGTGGTAGATAGACGTCGTGATGCCGGCCTGCGCTTCGAGCGCCGCCCATTGTTCAGGCGTGCAGTGCTCGGCTCCGTCCATCGTGACGTGCCAGAAGTGGCGCAAATCCGGGTGGATGAAGTAGCCGTCCTGGTCACGCACGACGGGGATTTTCTGGAGCATCGGTGTGGTGGTCATGGTGGTTTCCGTGATCAGGCCGCAGCGTTGTGTGCGTCGTGCATATCGGTGGATGTGTCACCGTGGCCGAGCACCCATCGGAGCGCATCAGCGCGTGCGCCGTCGCTCTTCCCAAGCTCTTTCGCGATCTGGGAGCGCGTGCGCATCCGTGGCACATTGCTGTCCATTACGGCCCGCTGAGCGCGCGCGCGGGCATGCCCCGTTTTCCCGGCACCCGCCGCCACGAGATCGCGGACTTTCGAGCGCTGCTCTTCGGGCGAAGCCTTCGCGAGCTTCCGCGCATCCGTGATCTTGATTTGTCCGCTATCGACGGCCTTTTGGACGGCATCGCAGCAATCCAGAAGTGAAAGCGTCGCGCGTACGGTCTGCGGATTGCAGCCGAAGAGGATGCCGATTTCTTCCTCGCTTCGTCCCATCTGAACTTGGCGGGACATCTTCGCGGCAATCGTGAGGGGCGTCTCTTCCTGCCGGATTGCGTTCTCGCTCACCATTGCAGATGAAAGGTCGAGCGCCCGACGCCCAGCGGTCACCTTGCGTACGCTGGCCGGAACATGGACGGGAGGCCGCCCTTGATCGCGAAGTTGACGATTCGCCTCGCGGGCTGCCTTGACACGCTGCCGCCCAGTGACGACTTCGATGTCGCCAGTTTCAGGGTTCTTGCTGACTTCGATCGCTTGCAAAACACCCTGAAACATGATGTTTCGAACCATGTTTTCGTTGACCGGCCAGTGAACGCGTTCGTCGAAAAGCGGCGACGCCGGGTCGGTCACGAGAGTCAGGTCTTCGGGGTCGAAGAATAAGGTGTTCGTCTTTCCTTTCGCCCCGTAGACGTCTATCGAGTTCTTTGCCATTTAAGTGTCCTAAATGCGTTATCTGCTGCCGCTCAAGCGGCATCGTTGCTGGTTAGCAAATCGCCGCGGGGCGGCGTAATAACTGCGCGGTGAAGTAGGTCATGTTCGATTCCTCCCTGAATCGTTGTTATCTGCTACGGGATCAAAGATACCAACAAGGTATCCGATAGGCAACTAAAAAAAGCGCGCGACCATGCACAGCTCACGAAATTTCCGGATGGAAGCGTCGTAGCCGGTGAGCGGCGCGCCGAACGATTGCTGAGGAGGCGTCGCTTTGTGCTCGATGGCGGCGCGTAACGCATCGCAATCGGGCAGGGAATAGCGCACGCGCGATTCGCTCGCGTCGCGCCAGATGAGGCCCTTGCCAACAAGTGTGTTTAGCGTGTCGCGCACGGCGCTGCGCGGCCGGTCGGGCATCAGGTCGCAGACTTCGTCCTGCGTGTAGCCGTGGCCGGGCAGCATGGCGTCGACGAGATCCTGCAGCGCGACCGTCTCGGGCTGGCGCGAGCGGCTAACGGGGATGTTCTTCATGCCTGGTCCCAGAGAGTCTCAGGCTTGTTCAGCGCGAGTGGCGATTGCTTCAGGCCGAAGAGCGTCGCGAAGAAGTTCAGCCAGCCGCCGCGATCGAGGCGCCCCTGCAGGCGGTGCCATTTGAACTGCTCGCGCAGATTCATCTCGACGGTCTGACGCGCGCCCTCCGGCAGCCCGTGATGCTTGACCATCCAATCGACCATTTCTTTCGCGCTCAGGGCGCGGACCATGCCTTGCACGGGATCATTCATGCTGCCTCCTTGTTGAGCCGCCGAACCTCGGCGCGATAGAACGTCTTCATTTCCTGAATCTGCGGAATGGTGAGCTTTTGCGGGACGTGCGGGCCCTCAAGCCAATCGACGCGCTCGAGGCCGATCTTCTTGATGAGGTTGGAGCGGTACGGGATCAGGCTCCCGGATAAGTGGGTGTTGCAGGGCGCGCACTGCAGATGCACGTTGTCCGGCTCGAACCGAAGCGCCGGCTCTGATCCGACCGACCGGTAGTGGCCGGCGTGCCACTGGCCCTGATGGAAGCGCCCGCACGAGATGCATGCGTGCCCGGCATCCCGGCACCGCACCCAGGCATTGAACGCGGCCTGCAGTTCGCGAAGGTGCGTGCCGCGCGTCTTCGATTTATCTAGCGCCTCGCGCAGTGACTTGCGCGCGTCGCGCTGGGCTCGGGCGGCTTTCTGGTCGGCGAGCTTCTTCGCATGCGAGACGGCGCAGAGCGGGCCGCAGACCTTCTGCATCGAGCGGGCGGGCGTGAATACCTCGCGGCACTGCGGGCAGCGCTTCGGCTTAAGGGTTCGATTCATGCGGCGAACTCCCGCGCCATTTCCTCGTAGCCGCGCGCGGCCGTTTCCGACCAGGTGACGTTGTTCTCGGCGCCCCACGCATACAGGAACTCGATGAACTCGGACGCGTGGCGCTTGCTGAATCGGCGCGTCTGCACGCCGAGCTGTACGAATCCGGATCCGTCGAGGTTGGGGATGATCGCGCCGACGCCTTGCACCGGATCGCCCTCGGCAGCCTTCACGCGCGCGAACGCGTCGACGAGGAGGCGCTTCCACGTCTCGAGGTCGCGCATCGCGCCCATGAACGGCACTTGCTTGGCGATTTCCGAAAACATGCTGTGATACTTCGCTTCCTGGTCGCGCGACTTCGGCGGCGGCTTGATCTCGACGATGAAGCCGTCGGGGGCTTGGATGCACGCGCGGCTCGCAAACTGCCGCGCGGTGGAGTGGACTAATCGGTAGGATTGCTTGTCGCTCATGCGGCGATCTCCGGTTCTTCTTCTGCGGCGCCGTCATAGCAGCCGCAGCTTTGATCGATTGGGCTTTCGGGGAAGAGCTTCGTCTGCGCTTCGTCCGCGGCCAGCAGGTCGCCCCAGGCGAACCGCCGGCCCAAACCTTGAACGGTTGTCAGGTCTGCATTGCGTTCCATTGCGACGGCGCGCGCGGCGAGGTCTGGGTACATCCTCTTGAGTTGGATAATTTCGCTCTTGCGCGATGACGGGCAGAAGAAACACGACGACTTCCCCGGCAGGGGCAGCCCGGCGCCACGGATGCACGCGACGCACTCGTCGCGGCCCCAGCCCCATTGGACGAGCGGGTACTCGTAGACGTATTTCGCGTCCTCGGGAATCTTCGCGCGGTGCGATTCATCCGCGTCGTAGCCGATCAGCTTGACGACCTTGCGGCCGGCTTCCCATTCATCGCGCGCGGGTTGCCAGTTGTTGCAGTACTTGTCCTGCGGATCCGTCTTGAACTTGATCGAGCACGACTTGAATCCGTACGCGATCGACGGGAGCATGTTGTTCTCGAGGCAGTTCTCTTCGAGCGCGTGAACCTCGCCGGTCGCGCGCACCTTGCGCACCGTGATGATCGCCGGATAGCCGTGTGACACCAGCCACGCCGAGAACATCTCGACATAGCGATACGTGTGCGGCTTCTCGCCGCCGGTGTCGGCGAACAGAATCAGGTCGACGGGCATTCGCCGGCGCACAATCTCGATCAGCATTGCCGTCGAGTCGGTGCCGCCTCCGTATGCGACGACGATCAGCCTGCGGGCGGGCATCAGTTCCATCGAGTCGCCGCGTGGCGGCGCTGATAATGCGCGGGTCGTCATGCCGATTCCAGCATGAGGCCGGGTTGACGGAGGCGCTCGCGCTGGAGTGGCCGGTAATCGGGGTTGAGTTCGCACCCGATGAAGGCTCTGCCGAGCCGCTGCGCGACCTGGCCCGTCGTGCCGCTGCCGAAGAACGGATCGAACACGACGTCGCCCGGCCGACTGCCAGCGAGCACGCATGGCTCGACGAGCGCCTCGGGGAATGTCGCGAAGTGCGCGCCGCTGTATGACTGCGTCGGGATCGTCCAGACAGACCGGCGGTTGCGCTCGGTCGGCATGATCGCCATCGCTTCGTCGAAGCTGCCGTTGTTCTTCGTCCCGCTGCCGTCGCCGGCCAGTTTGCGCGTCACACGACCGCGGCTGCGCTCGTCGGCGTCGGTGCCGTGGCCCCAACCCACACCGCGCGCGACGGCCTTCATGTTCCCGTTCGTCTTCGCACCGCCGTTCGCGCGCTCGCTGCCGATCTGCGCCTGTACGTTCTGCGACAGGCGCGCGTGCGTGTTCGGGCTGACCGGTTCGAGAATCGCGTTCTGGTCGAAGTAGTACTTCGGCCCCTTGCTGAGCAGGAACAGGTATTCGTGCGCCTTCGTGCATCGGTCGCGTACGCTCTCCGGCATCGGGTTCGGCTTGTGCCAGATGATGTCCTGACGGAGATACCAGCCAGCGTCCTGCAGTGCGAACGCCAAGCGCCATGGCTGGCCGACGAGGTCTTTCGGCTTCAGTCCCTCAACGCGCACGTCGGAGCGCGGTACCGGTGCGTCGTCGCGCCGGCGGCTCGCGGTCATCGCGCGGGCCTCGGCGGATGACGGTGACGGCCCCCATGCCGCGCCGCGCGTGCCGGCGTAGCTGTCGCCCATGTTCAGCCACAGCGTGCCGTCGTCGGCGAGCAGCTCGCGCGCGAGGTCAAAGACGCCGACCATGGTGTCAATGAACTCGCGCAACGTTGGCTCTTGTCCGATCTCGCGATGCTTGTCGGGGTGGCCGTCGGGTAGGTACGAGCGCAGCCCCCAGTAGGGAGGGGAAGTTACGATCGTCTGCACCTTCACGCCGTCGGCGATCATCGCGCGCATGAGATCCCGCGTGTCGCCTAAGTGAGACTGATTTTTCCAATCTGTCATGCTGCCTTTCCCGATTTGATATAGGCCCACAGTTCTTTCTTCGCGCGCTCGGCCGCCTCATCGCCGGCCTGCTTCCGCACGCGCTCCACGATTTCGCTCGCCGCGCCGTACTGGCCGCAGCGCCCATCGCGCACCGCGGCCTTGAAGTTGCGCAGGCACTCGGCGGCCGTCAGCACCAGACCACCTCGCGGTAGCTGACGACGCGCCGCTGAAACCATGCACCACCGTCGACGCGTCCGTACTCGGTGTAGTCGGATAAGTGCGGGATGATCGCGGTGCGCATGGCTGGCTCCGGTTAGACGGCCGACTGGTACGGCAGCCCGAACGCCTTCAGCAGATACGGGTCGGTGTCGGGCTGCCGCGCGTACCAGGCGCGGTAGTCGTGGGGGACGTCGGCGATGGCGCGGCCGGCATACTTGCCGAACGACATGTGCGTCGGGATGCGCGCGTTCTCGGAGAACTGGTAGACGTCTTCCCACGTCCTCAGGTCTTCGCCGCAGTGCTCGAGGATCGCGTACAGGACACGTGCGCACAGGTAGCAGTCGGCCAGCGCGTTGTGCGCATCGCGCAGTTCGAGGCGCACGGCCTCGAGGTCGCTGCCGAGCATGTAGCTGAGCGCGCCGAGCGTGTGCGACTCAGCATCCGGCCAGACGCGTCGCGCCATCGCGAGCGTGCAAATACGCTTGACGTTGAGCGAGCCGGCGACTTCCCAGTCGAAATCGACCTTGTGACCGATCATGTATCGGATGTCAGTCGGCAGCCGGAACTCGCTGTTCGGCGGGCAGTCGACGAGGTCGGACGGCAGGATGTGGTGCACGGCCATCGCGCCGAAGCTGATCGCCTTCGTCGGGCGGTAGCGCTGCAGGAACACGTCGAGCGGCGCGGTGTCGACCAGGTCGTCGCTCATGCGGAGCAGGGCGGCTTCGATCAGTTGCGGTTCGTCCGCACTGGTGGTCTCGGTGTCGAAGATGTACGCGGTCATTTACTTGATCTCCAGACGGGTTTTCTGCTCGAGGTGCGCGCCCGGAACGATCTCGCCGTTCTTGAGCGCTTCCTTGATCTTCGTCTTGTCGAGACGCGGCGCCGGCGGTTCCGGGGTCGTGAGGAACGAGGGCGGCACGTCGGATTCGTTGTCGATGACGACGGATGCCGGGTTCTTGCGGATCGACAGCACGAAATACGGCGAGTCGATCTTCTGGATCTTCGCGTGCTCCATGTTGGCGAGCAGGTAGCCTTTGACGTGCTCGCTCTTCTTGCGGATCGCGGCGGCGCGGTCGGCCATGAGTGCCATTTGCGCTTCTATGGCGGCTGCGCTCGATTCGAGGTTGCGCGCGAACATCGCGACGTTGATCGACTTCGTTTCGATGTCGCCGCTGATCGACTCGAGCGTGTCTTTGAACGTCTGTTCGTCGAGGCCCAATTGCTCGAGCTGGTCGAGCTGCTGCCGGTAATCGCCGGCGATTTCGAAAAGGCTGAGGCTCATGATGTTTCCTTTAAAAGTGTCACGGTAACTATGACGGTATCCGTCGTGAAGAAATTTTTTTGCGCCTGATGCCGCGCCACTCGAACCCGCCGATGCGCGGCGCTTCGTAGCTCGGAGACTCGCGCGCCGCGTGCGCTTCGTCGACCGTCGGCGCCGTGCAGGCCCAATGCTTTCCGGTCCAGTACGCGAACCAGCGGACAAGCTGCTTGCCGTTCGGCTTGCGCCGCACTTCGTAGACGCCGACGTGCAGCGGTGTGATGCTCCTGTCGAACCAGTGTGTGAGCTGCATGGCGGTCTCCTTGCGGGTCAGTGGCGCGGCTTACGTTCCTCCTAGAACGGAATGTCGTCGTCCATTTCGTCGAATCCGCTACCGGCCGGAACGCTCGGGCGGCTTTGCGTTCCGCCGCTCGTGCCGCCGCGCGGCGCACTGCCTGCGCGACCGCTGCCACGCTGGCTGTTGCCACTGCTGCCGCCGTAGCCGCTGTCGTCACCGGCGCCCGAGCCGCCGCGGCCGCCGAGCATCTGCATCTGGTCCGCGACGATCTCGGTCGAGTAGCGATCCTGTCCCGCCTGGTCCTGCCACTTGCGCGTGCGGATGCGCCCTTCGATGTAGACCGACGAACCCTTCTTCAGGTACTCGCTGACGATCTCGGCAAGGCGGCCGAAGAAGTTGACGCGATGCCACTCGGTCACTTCCTTGTAGTCGCCGCTGGCCTTGTCCTTGTAGCGGTCGGTCGTCGCGAGGCGGATGTTCGCCACGGCGTCGCCACTCGGCAGATAGCGGACCTCGGGATCGGCGCCGAGATTGCCGACGAGGATGACTTTGTTCACGGATGCCATGACGTTTCCTTACGCTGCTGCGGTTTCAGTGAGCGCGTTCATGCGCTCGTCGTACTTCTTCTTGAGCTTCGGACGCTGCTCCTTGCTCGCGCGCTTCCATGCGGCTCCGAAAATTCCCTGAAGCACTTCGATGTCGCTCGCCTCGGTGAGCGCGAGCAGGCAATCCGTGAGTTCACTGTCGCTCAGGGGCGCTGGACCCGTGGTACGCTCACTCTTCCGCGCTGCGACGTCGTGCGTGTGCGCATCGGCATCGTTGTCGCCCTCGGTCGGGATGCAGAACGCTTGGAATGCCGCGTACTTGTACGCGGCCGACATCGCCTTGTTGCTGCTCTTGTCCGCGCTGTCCATCGCCTCGCCGACCGTGACGATCGTGTGCTTCGATCCGTCCTCGGCGCTGATCAGGTCGAATTCGACCGTGACGGTCGTGTAGAAGATCGCGCTACCCTTTGCCGTGGTGCGCTCGACCTGTTCGCGCTTCGTGACGCGCGGGAGCATCAGCAGCTTGTTCTTCGACAGCGCCGGCGACAGCGCTGCGTACGCGTCGTCAATCCCGCGAAAGTTGTAGCCCTGTTGCTGGTTGCGGCGATCTTTCGAGATCCCGACCTGTGACATTTCCTGCATGACTGCGGCGATCGCGCCGTACACCTTCAGATTCGGTTCCATTTCCGTTTTCCTCCTCGAACTGCTGCTGTTCCTGCTCCATGACCTGCTGCCAGAATGCGGAGTCGTCGTCGTTCATGGGAGCGCTCCAAGGTTGTGCACTGCAGCCCATGCGCCATACCCGAGGCACACGACCAGCGCGATCGCCCACTCAAGGACCGTTCGCATCTGCGATGCCGTCGATCTCGGCGCGCAGCACGCGCGCACGGTTGACGAGAAGCCCGAGCCATCCGTCGGCGGCCGCGTCGGGGTAGATGGCCGCGAATCGATCCCACTCGGCGCTCAGGTCGCGCAGCAGCACATAGGCGTCGGCGAACTTTTCTGCGATCTGCGTCTGTCGCATCAGCTCCGCCAGAGTCACCACATCGGCTACATGCTCTTGCCCGGCCTGAATCAGTTCGCGTAGCATCAGGGTGCTCGGGATCTGCTTCATTTCACGATGAGTAACCATCATGGTATCCGTAGTGGCCAAATTTTTTTCCGCGACAGGACGCTGCCGCGGGTGGAACACGGTTGCGGGGCGTAATAACGCGAGGGGACGTACTGCAATTGCTGCGTTCATGGCTGATTCCTTCCTTCCGTTCGTTGTGGTTTGTGCTGCGGTGATTGAAGGATACCAACAAGGTATCGGATATGCAAGATCCGATTCCAAGTTTTTTGCGTGCGCGCTACAGCCGCATCCATGTCTGATAGTCGGCCTCGCTGAGGCGCTCGTCGGCCAGCGTTGGCGTGGGCGTAGGCTTGTGCTCGTCGCAGTAGTCGCGGCCTCCGTGGGTCCAGTGCGCTTTGACGCGCGGGCCCGTCTTGCGGCACTCGCAGCAGTAGCGCCAGCCGCCGCGCTCGACCATATCTTTCGTGATCCGCTTCATGCTCGCTCCTGATGCTTGCGCGCCGGCCGGCGGCCGACATTGCAGATGAACGCCGCGAACGCGACTGCAGCGAGTGCGGTGAGTGCCAGGCGCACGTCCGGCGTCTCGGCGTCGGGCGCGATGCTCGCCAGTGCGATGCAGGCGAGGGCGTAGGCGATGGCTTTCACAGGTCGTCCTCGTCGATCGCGGTCGTGTATTGCGGCAAGTAGTGGCCTTGCACGTAATAGCCTTTTCCGCAAAGCGCGCTCGGGCAAACAACATGCGTGCGTTCCTCGTTCGGAGCGATCCCGTATAGGTCATCGCCGTCGCTGCCGTCGAGATAGCTGTTGCTGCACATCTCGTCGTCGGTCATCGCATGGCCGCAGTGCGGGCAGACGATTGACGGCTGTCGGACATGGCTTAGTGCGTCGATCATGCTGTGACCTCCGGCGCGGCCGGCAGCGGCATCCAGTGCGTGACTGCATCGCTGATGTCCTGCGGACCGTCGTGCCAACCGTCGCTATACGTGAACGCCTGCGGCATTTTGGTGAACGCGTCGTACTCGACCTGCAGCGGCGTGTCGCTCATCAGATCCCAGTCGTTGCCGGGCACGAGCATCACAAGGCACCAGCCAGGCGCGTCGGGCATCCGCTCGGACGCTTGAACCCACGGTGCTGCCGCCGGCGCACGCGTGTTCCAGCACTCAGCGGCCAGCTCGCGCGTCTCGGCCTTCGCCCAAACCGACGTCATGTAGCAGTGCTCGTTGCCGCAGTTGATGTGCCGGCCGCCGCCGAGCACGATCGCCTTCCCGCCGCAGAACGGGCAGGGCTTCAGTTGTTCGCTCATCGCGCCTCCTGCGTACCAAAGAGGGCGACGAACGCTGCCTCGTCAGCGCGCGGCACCCATGCGGTGTTGCCTTCGCCGTAGTGGTACGTCGCGAGGTGAGTTGCGCCCGGGTAGGTGAAGTAGGCTTTGCACCTGATGCCGTGTCCGGGCTCGGACGCTTCGAGCTTTTCGCCGTAGACGTGAACCGACGTCACGGTGCATCCGAAAAACTTCGCCTCGACGAGTTCGATGAGCGCGTTCTGCGCGGCGAGGTTCATGCGCTTGCGTGCGTCGTCGCGCGCGAGGCATTCCTGACAGCAGAACACCTGCTGTTTGCGGGCGACGTAAGTGCCCGGCGCGACGTCCTCGCCGTCTTCGTCGTATTCATCGTTCGACACGCGCGCGCCGCATCCATGGCACTCGAACCACCATCCGGACTCGATCAGGGCGCCTGGCGGGACAGGGCCGGGGCTGAACTGATCGAGGTGAGGAGCGCGCCGGCACGACTCGATGCTTTCCCAATCGGTGTCGAGCTCGCACGCGCCTTCCCGGCGCGCGGTCGCCGAGTTCGTCGCGAACCTGACGCATCCGTAGCCTTCGTAGTTGTCGTGGATGATGTACGCTTTCAGTTGCTTGTTCATCAGTGGCTCCTCAGCATCGCGTGCGCTGCGTCGAGCTGTCCATAGCGCACCAGGCGCTCAAGGTGCAGCCGGTCAGCGAATGGCATGGTCTTCCACAGGCAATGCTCGATTGCAGCCTCGTGGTCGCGCTGCGATTCCTTGCACGCCGGGCAGCAGTTGAACGCGAACGGCACGGCTTCGGCATCGGCGTGCGACTGGTGGCAGTTCTTCGCCTCGTCAATGTCGTGGTACGACTCGTCGCACTCGGGGCAGACGTAGACTTGATCCGCAGGGCAGCAAGTTTGCGCGTCACTTTCATGCTCGTAGTGCGTGCCGCATTCGTAGCATTTGTAGCGGCGGTAGATCTTGTTCAGCTCGCGGCGGCGCTCGCGCTCGGCGTCCGTCACCGGCCGGCGCACTGCCGTCTGTAACGGCGTCCCTTCGTTTGGCGTGCTCATGCTGCCTCCGCGATCGGAAGCCGCACCGCGAGCAGCGCGCTTTCAAGGTCACATCGCGCGATGGCGAGGTCGGACATGTGCCGCGCGTTGATGGCGGCCGGCGTGGCCTGCCACACTGCCTCGATAGCCCGGATAGCTGCGATTGCCTGCACGATCTTGTATGCGGAAATTTCGGGGGTCATGCTGCCTCCTTGGCGAGCGCGGCGTCGATCGGCGCGCTCGGAAACAAAATGTCACGCAGCGTCGCGGCGCGCTCGAAATTCATCTTCTCGACGGCGGCGGATAGCTCGCGCTCGATGCGCTTGCGGCGCTCCCTGTCGTCGACCAGCTTTCGCGGCGTCTCGCCGGGCCGATAGGTAAAGAACCGGCCGGCGCTCTCGTGGGTGTGGTCACGATGGCCCGGGCCATAGACGAACAGCCACATGCCGTTGATGCCGCCATATACCCGACCGCAAATCGCGCGGCCCTTTCGGTCGCGCATCCATCGGACATCGCCATGATTCAGCGTCGCGCCGTCTTTGTCCTTCCGATTCCACGAATTGATCTCGTGTTCGCTCGGCCAGCCGTCCACGCCACGCTTGAACCGGTGGATGCCGCGGCGCTTCTCGTACTCGCCGTCCCATGAGTCATTGAAATAGGCCAGCGGATCCGGATTGGGGCTCGCAATCTTCGGCGAATCGAACTCGTAGCCGGTGAACACGCCGCACAGATAGTCGCGAATGCGTCGGCGCGTTCGCTCCATCTCCAGCCGGATCACATAGGGCATGCACGCTTCCTTATTCGACTCATAGCGGCCCTCATGGTCTGCGCGTGTCGGCGTATTGACTGATTGAAACATCTTGAACTCGATGCACCGACCGCTGATCGACAAATCTGCTTTGAGGTTGCCCTTTACGCAGAAGCGCTTGCGCTCCGACGCCCAGCGCGCAATGTTGCCGCCGTAGTGCTTGACGTCGCGTTCGTCGATGGGCTGCATCGTGCAGGTCCAGCCCAGCCGATTGAGCGTTTGGATGATTCGTGCGAAAACATCACGCTTGAATTGCTGCTCCCAGCGCTGCGCACCTGCGTAACCGCCGGCGTTGCGCGCATCGCTGATTCCTTCTTCCCAAACGTGTAACGCTGCATCGCGGAACACGACGCGACCCGCGCGCTCGATTCGTCCTTTCGTGAGGCTCATGCTGCCACCTCTTGCGCTTCGGCCTGGCGGGCGAGGGCGATTGCTGCGCGCGCTGCGATAACCTGCGGCTCGGATTCGAAGTCCCAATTTCCAGCATCGCCGCTGCTGGCCAATCCGACATAGCGATCAAGCAAATTCTCCAATGCCTCAAGCATCGCTGGTGCGGCGTCGCGGATAGCCGCCTGCTCCTGTTCGTGTACGCGGCGCTTGGACGCTTCAATCTCGGCCGCCGCATGCTTCGCACGGTCCGCTTTCTCCTGCTCGGCTCGGTGGCGTGCGGCTTCTTCGCGACGTGCTGCTTCGGCAGCCTCTTCAGCGGCGTGTCGCTTGGCGGCCGCGACGGCTTCTTCGGCGCGCAGACGGGACGCTTCCTCGTCAGCGATACGCTGGCGCTCAGCGGCGATCTCGGCCTGCTGGCGGGCGATTTCGGCCTTCTGCTCGTCGAGCTTGCGCTGCTCGGCCTCGCGCTCGGCGCGCGCCTGGGCTTCTGCTGCCTCCCGGCGCTCACGGTCGAGGCGCTCCTGCTCGGCGCGTGCGGCGACGGCTTGGCGGTCGCGCTCGGCTTGTTCCTCGCGCTGCCGTACGAGTTCGGCAGCCGCCTGGCGCTCGCGCTCCTCCTGCTCGGCGCGTTGCTTCGCCAGTTCCGCGCGCTCGGCTGCAACGCGGGCGGCTTCCGCGTCGCGGGCCACTGCGGCGGCACGCATCGTCGTCAGCTTCGCGACTACCTCGGCGCGGGCGGTGATCGCAGCATCGACGAACTCGGCGAACACGTCGGCGGTCACGTCGAACGTTTCCATGTCCTCGAGCGCGTCCGCGATCTTGGCTGTCGGCGCATCCATCAGGTTGAGCGGCACGGCGCGGAGTTCGTCGATCTTCGCGCGGATGCCGTCCTTGCGGCGCTGCTCGGTGGCTGCTTTCTCGCGGCGCTCGTTCTCGCGGGCCGTGTCCCATGCGTCGCGCAGCGCCTGCAGGCGCTTTTCTTCTGGCTCGATCAGTGCGACGAGTCGGTTTTCCTCGGCAATGATCGCCGTCGAAAACTTCGTGGCGTCGTCGCGCGCGTCCTTCCCAGCGCCGCGAATGTCGGTGCGGCGCTTCTTCAGGACCATATACATGCCGTGCACCTGAGTTCGGCCGTCAGCATTTTTGATTTCAGTGACGTCTGCGCTCTGGCGAACCATCTCGGCAAGCGCCGGTTCACAGTCTGCAGTCCTAAGCGCGACCTTTGCTCGGTCTGCGAGGGTAAGTTGCGTGGTCATGCCGGTTCCTTTGGTGTGATTTCCCGCAGGGGCGGGAGGGGTTGCTTTAGCCTGTATGGCTGGGCAGCCACTTCAGAGCGCCGTCGTATTCGCAGCCGCCAGTGGCTGTCCAACTGAGCCCTTGTTCGTCGATTGCAATGCAACCTGGCTGCCAGTGCTCGGGATTGCGAAGCTCATTTACCCAGCCTTGGACGTCGCCGTTGAAAAACACCACAACGCCACCCTTGCCGACAAGAGACGAGTCTTCTCGGTAGCGTTGCGCGGCATTGCTCAATTCCATGGTCTTTCTCCTGTAGCGGGAGCGGTCGTTAGGCGACGAGAAGGCCGAAGTGCTCAGCGATCTGAGCAGCCTCTGCGCGCCACCCGGCCTCGATCTCGAACATGCCGCGGGAACGAGCCGTTTCGGCGTCTGACAAGCGCTTGTCGTGCCACCGTTGCGCGGTTTCTGCGGTGACGGTCACGGTGTCGAGTTGGAGTTCCATCGTCGTTCCCCTTCGTGTTGCGTTGATCGGATACCTCGTTGGATTAAAAGATACCAACAAGGTATCCGAAATGCAACCGAAAATTCAGCCGTGGCTCGAAAATTCTCCATGCATGGATTCGCGCGCTTGACGGACCGCCCGATCGGCATCCTCCATAGTGCTGAAGTAGCCTAGGTGGAATGTCTTTCCGTTCACGTTGATTCGGGCCCGATGGCGCTCTTGATTGACCGACACGCCTTTTTTCCCGCTGGTGTTGTCTCGCTTCTTTTTTCGGTTGTAGGCATTTTGCGTGCAGTCGGCCAGCCGCAAGTTTGCTATCCGATTGTCGAGTCGATTTCCATTTATGTGGTCGAGCATTCCGGCCGGCAACTCCCCGTGCACTAAAAGCCATGCCAAGCGATGCTCCAGGTATCGCCCTGAGCCGATTCGGATATGCCGATAGCCCGTATTGTTCACGCCGCCTGCAACACCGCCTATGCGACGCTTGTGATAATTTGCGCGCCACGTAAAGACGCCGGTTTCCTGGTCATAGATCAGGATCTTGGCGACGTCCTCCCGAGTCAAATCATTGCGTGGGTTCATTGCCGCTCCTCGCGTGGGATGTAGCCGCGCCGCTGAAACGCTGGCGTCAGCTTTTCAAGGACACTTTTGCGCAACTCCGAAACACTCGTAGCTATCTTCGCGGCGACGCGCGAGCCGGTCATTGGATTAGAGCTGCATTCTCTGGAAACTGCGCTGATGCTCGGGGCATATCCCTCGCCGAAGATGAACTCGCGCATCAGCAGAAAGCGCACGAGCGCGCGGTTCCGGTTGACGTGCTCGAACTGCGGAAGCAGCCGGTCGATCGCCGCCGGGCGCTCGCCACGCTCGCCGCCGTACGTGGCGTCGAGCACCGCGCGCTGGTCGAGCGACAGGTGCGTCTCGACGACGTCGAGGATGAATTGCGCCTGCGTCTTCTTCTCGTGGATGCTCAGCAGTAGTGCCGAACCGTCGGGTCCTGTGTACTCGCCGATCTGGCCGATCTTCACGCCCGGCCGCGCGCGCCAGGTGTAGGCGAAGAGCAGGGCGGTGTCCATGTCGCGGAACATCGGCACGCGCGCGGCTTCGGCGTCCTCGCGATCGGCGCTGCGCAGCGTGAGCCGGCCGAGCGCGCTTTCGTGCACAACTTTCGATTGCGTATGCATTCAGGTTCCTTGTCAGTGGACGACTTGGGAGAGGAGGTCAGGCGTCGCCTGCACGACTTTCACGGTCTTCCCGGTGTGCGGACAGCGGCGCGTGCCGGGCTCGAACACCAGGCCATCGTCGCGCAGTTCGGCGACGCGCGCGCAAACCGACGACAGGCGGATACCGGTCAGGTTGGCGATGTCGAGCCGCGATAACGCAGTGGCCGGGATCGTGCGGAGCAGGGCGAGGATCTTCGCCTGCTGGTTGGCGACAGTGCCGTCGTCGCGGACGGAGACGTAGGCTAAGAAGCTGGTCGTGGATGCGTTGAACATGCGGGGCCCTCACATCGGTTTGCGGTTGCCCGCGATGTAGCGCTTCATCACGCCCAGCAGCCCGCGATGGTCGCTGACGTAGTAGGGCAACTCATACCCGTTCATGCGATCGTTGAACCGGTAGCGTTTCGCGCCGACGATATTCACGACGCCGAGCTTATGCTCGGAGCCGAAGTCGCGGCACTGCTCGGACCATGGAATGGCTGCGTCTTTCATGCGGCCTCCCGCGATCCGTATTTCGCGCGCTCTTCCGTCGTCCAGTGGTGCGCAGCGGCGTGCTTGGCCGCATCAGCGATCGGAACCCACTCATAGCGCTGCCGGCCACCGGTGCAGTCGTAGCCGATGACGTTGCCGCGCATATCGCGCGCCATCGAGAACACGCGAATCTGCTCACCATGCTCTTTCGTGTTGCGCCGGTCGCCGACGCGCGGCTTCTTGCGTGCCGGGCCGTATCGGACATGGATCCTCATACTTTGCCTTCTGCGCGGTTGAGCGCCGGCGCCTCGTCGCGCAGCACGTAGTCGCGGATCACCTTCATTGAGTGCGCGTCGGCAGTTGCCGTGGCGCCGCTAAGCACCGATTCGTCGAGCGGCGTGCACATGCGGTCGAGCGCGGTGCGTACATCGGCTGGAACCGCCGCCGGGGCGGCCGACTGCGCGGGGGCGTTCGCGCCAGCGATAAAGCCGTCGCGATATGCGAGCGCCTCTGCGATCGGTGTGTTCGACGTGGCCCATTGGCCGGCCGCGAGGTGCGCGCGTTCGTTCAGATCGGTGCCCACTTCCGGCCCCGTTGCATTGGATGATGGAGCGCGGGTGCAATTGATCAGCACCTCGTCTTCTACAGCGCGTGCGAACTGCCGCCATCCCCATTGCTTCATGAAGCTGGGAAGGCCGCCCGGCATCGATTCGGCGATCGCGTCGATGTCTTCGTCGTCCAGCCGTGCTGTGCGCTCGTCCGCCACTGGCTTTTCGGAATGCACTGCAGCGTGCAGCCTTGCGAGCAATGCCGGGTCGGTTTTAACGTTCGCCAAGGCTTCATCGAACATTTCGTCAAGCGTGCGATTCGGCGCTACTTCGTTCTGCTCGGCCGGCGCATCGACGGCGAGCGCGACGACCGGGTGGTTCGTGCCTTGGATCCACAGACGGATCGGGGCGCCAGCATTGAGCGCGGCCAGCTCCTCGGCGGTAGGCTGCCAGGCCGACACCATGAACGGCCCGTTGTCGGTCTCGACGTCGACGATGGGCAGCACGTCGCATGCGCTCTTGCTTTGATCCCAATCGGCCGGTGCGCCGAGGCGGCGCGTGGCGCCTTCGATTTCGCGAATCAGCATGCTCTCGCTCCCGTTCGCACCATGTTGTCGACGCACTGGATCAGCAGGGAGCAGTCGAGCGCGATCGGATCCATCTGCTCGCGGACGGTGGCCGCCGCAGTCACCCTCGTGCCGACGTCACTGTTCGCCCGATACGTCGGGATGCGCGAACTGACTCGCTTCACGATCTTTTGCTCGCGCAGGCGCACGATGTTGTTGCGGACGTACTTGATGCTCTTGCAAATCCCGGCCGCGATCTGCTCCGTCGAGCTATTCGGGTGCGACTTCAGGAAGTCGACGATCTCATAGGCCGACTTGCTCATTTGCCGTTTGGTCATGCGGCCTCCGACGAACTGGAGGTATTCGACGGTTCCACGCGCCACGCGCGCACGCCGCCGTCGACCGCGCGCACGACAAAATTTCCACCATGGCGACGACGGTGATAGTTCGCGCAATTGCTCAACTCTTTAAGGAGCGCAGCCTGTTCGCCGGCGACAAAAAACGAGTCGCCGATCTCCATCCTCGAGAACGGATACCGCTGCGGTCGCCCACGCATGGGGGAGGGAATCGGCAAGCCCTTCTCGATGACGAACGCCGGCGCGGCTTTCGTGGTCGATCGCGCTGCCCCAGTTGATAAAGAAGCGTTTGTCGTGCGCATTTAAAGTCCTTTCATGGTATTTGTTTTCAATTCTTCACACAAAACACGGTAAGAATCCGACAAATGCGATTTCCGGTATCGGATACTATCAAAGTATCCGTTGTGTCCGGAAAAATGTCACGCTGTTTTTTGACCGCGAATCTCCGGGCGATTGCCGCTGGAACTAAGCTGCGGTGGCGGTCGATTGGCGGCCTCTTCGGGGCTCATCCGCACGAATCCCAGCATCGGTTTATCCTGGCCCGCGAGCATCACTTGCACGGCCGCGCGCACGTCGCCAACCAGGACGGGTTGCTGGCTCGTTTGCCCGGTTCGGTTGTTCTGCGCCTCCGCGATCCCGATCAGGACTGGCAGGTAATCGGGCGTTTCGCTGCGCATCCGGTAGCCGCGGTACCGGTTGACGAACTCGTTTCGCACGAACGGCCACTCCTTCTCGTCCTTCGAGCCGACAAGCACCCAGCCGCCCATCTCGACGATCACGCGATGAATCAGAGCGTCGTCGAACACGACGCTGTTGTACGTGCCGCACGAGCGCGCCGCGGTGTCGACCTTCGCCCACGCAACCAGCGCGGCATCCTGCGTCGAGCCGCCCAGCATCTTCACGATGTCGGCCGGCATCGGCATGAACTGGCCGGAATCCGGGTTGACGCTATGGCGCCCGAACGCATCGCTGATAGCGGGGAGGTCGAATGGCTTCATCGCGTTCCACCACACATCCGCGCTGAAGTCGGAGAAGTCGCGCCGATAGAAAGCATGCACGTCGGCGATCAGCGCAACGAAGGCGCCGTGGTCGTTCGGGGTCATTGCTGGGCTCCTCCCTGCTGAGACTGGAATCGCGCGGCGGCGCGGGCGGCGACATCACGATTGCGGGCTTCGAGCGCCTCTTGCTTGTTCGCTGGCTGCGCGCCGGCGCGCGCGTGCGTTGCGCCGCCATCAGTACGCTGGCGCTCAACCCAACTCGCCTTGAAACCGGCCCATCCCTCGTCGACGGCATACTTCACCGCCTGGGCAGGAGACATGCCGAGCTTCGCAGCCTCGTCCTTCACGGTGTCCCATGCGGTCTGCGTCAGCGGTAAGCGCTTGGCCTTGCGAAGCGTCAGCCAATCCGCGGCCACCTGCCGATCGACGCCTTCCGCCGATAACGCCTTCGCGTTGAGGGCCGAGGATTCGCTAGCGCCGCGCTTGCGCGTGCGCGTTACTTTCTTATCTCCCTCTGCTTCTGTATCTGACTCTGTATCTGGCGGTGTTACCTGACCGTCACCTTGTCCGTTAGGTAACGCGTTACCGGGTGCGTTACCGTCTCCGTTGTCGTCCGGCCCGGCGTCGGAGGCTGCAGCCTCGGCGCGCTTGCGTTCCTTGAATCGCCGTTGGCGTTCTGCGCCGCTCGGGTCCGCATCGCTCCGGAACTGGCGCTTTTCCCAGCCGGTTGGCTGCCAGTTCTCATCGATCAGATTGACTGCCTGCAGGCGCTTCTTGACCTCGCGGATGATGGCGTGGTCGATCCAGAGCCGCTGCGCAACGATGCGGTCTAGAAGCTCGGGAGCGCACTTCTGATCGATCACGCCGCCGCACTTGAGGGCTAGGACGCCGATGAAATGGCGTTGATCCTCGAACGCGAGGGAGATCATCTTCGGATCATTCAAAAAGTCCGAGTACATCCGGAACCACGGTAAGCTTTTAGTCGTCATCGTCGGCTCCTTACTGCGCCGCCGGCGCACGACTTTCGATCTTCGGTCGCGGCGTTTCCGGTTTGTCTTTGCCGCGTCCCATGCCGGTGATGCGGCCAGGAACATCGCGCAACCCGAGCAGGTCGATCACGGTCATCGGCTCGTCGTTCGGCCCGATGTATTCGGAGCTGAGCTGCGCTAACTGGAGCGCGCGGGCGCTGCTGACGGCCTTGTGCCCGTTCTTGATGCCGTTCCAGTAGATCATGCTGACTTCGAGGCGATCGACGATGCGGCGAACGACATCCATGCCGTAGTGGTCGTGGAATTCCTTGGCGTTCAAGGGCAGGCTCCTTAGGTGGATAGAACGGATACCATTGTAGCATCCGATCCTCAGAAAGTATCCCTGCGTGAAGGGTGAGCCTACTTTTCTAAGCCTTTGATAACCCTAACAAAGATACTTCTAAGGTTGCGTTTCGGACAAAAACGCTTCACTATTCGCCCCATAGAGACCACTACCTTGGCGCATTGCAGCGGCACGCCCGCTCTCGAATAAACGCAGCGAGGCCCTCAGCTACGGGGCCGGAGCTGGCGAACACTTTGGAACCGAAATCATGGCTGACACGATCGAGCAAATACGCTGGAGAAACTTCGAGTTTCTTTTCCAGAAGTTCAAGGACGAGGTGCGTCGCGCCGATCCGGAAGCCAAAGACAGAGGGATGCTAAAAGCGTTCTCAGAGCGGCTTGGGATGAACCGTGTCTATGTCTCTCAAGTGAACAACCATCGCAAAGTGATTGGTACTGAGACAGCGGACAAGATAGAGAACGTATTGAAGCTAGGGAAAGGGTGGATGGACACTGACCACACCATAGAGGCCCTTGCTGACAACGATGATGCTCGTGCATTCAACGAGGCAGTGATGGCGCTGTATGCTCAGGCGCCTGAGGCTTCGAAGTCTGCACTTCTCAAGATATTTTCCGCACTTGTCGCTGGGAAGCCTCTAGACAAAATCACGTAAAAGTTACCTTTTCTGCGCGCATTTAATTTGATGCGCGTGGAAAAAAACTGTGTCAAAATGTAATCTGAAGTAATGCCAGCGGTAAGAAAGGCCGCGCACTTCGCAACAAAAGCAAACGCTTGGGGGCAACAAATGGAAGGTACTTCACTGCGCGCCGCTGTACCCTGCGATGCAGATTCGGCCGTGTGCACGGCATCTGCCTTATCGCCAGGGTGGGAGGAGATCGATGAGATCCGCGCCATGGCAAGCGGGATCCCGGCTGATCAACGTCAGGAGGTATTGGCGAAGATGAGGGCGCTTATTTTTTCGCCCAAAACGGATACCAACATGGTGACGTTTATCGCTTGACGATACTGTTATGGTTCTGGTACAGTTTCTATACCGTGTCATTAGTGCGAGTTGAGAGATCGCGCTAGTGTCGGTTCCTTCCGCGCCAATTGATATTGGTGCTTCCGCCGAACGGATGCCGTGGCGGTTTTTTATTCTTCGGCCGTCGCCCGATCATATCGCGCGTCGGCTGTTGCGTTTCTGGCACGCTGAAAAGCGAAAGCCCGCGCTCGGCGGGCTCATCGTAATTCTCGTAACGTCATTGGCTATAACCTCAGCACGGGGTTTCGTTGCGCGCGCGAGCACATGATTTCGTCACGCTCCGAGTGCTGGTTTCGGCCGATCGGCTCGACAACTGCCGACCGGCAGCGGTAATAACGCCAAGCGCCTGAATGTGCATTTCATCGATTGATCCTCCCTGATTGATCGTGGTCAGTGATGCTCAGCAAACTGCTTGCGCGCTTTCTCTGACGCGCTATCGGTGATCGACTTCTTCACCAGTTCTCGGACAAGTGCGGCAAGCGCCTTGTCATCGTGATAGGCGGCGCGGATCCGTTCCGCGTCCGATAGTTCTACTGACTGCATCCCGGCGACCAGTTCTTCGCCCGGCAGTGTTCGCAGTGCTTCCTCAATCAATTCGCCGGCGAACTCGTTGAGATCGTCCAGTACGTCGTACTCGGCGTAGTGTCGCCCCGCCGCGCGATCGAGGTGCGCATCGCATGAGGTTTCGAATCTGCGCGACATGGCTTTCTCCCCTTGTTGGCTCGTGATCGAGTACAATTAAAGGATACCAACATGGTATCGCTTTGTGCAAGGGAATTTTCCGTGACAGTCCGTTCCGCAGCCCGGTGCGCCGGGCGAGAGGGGTGAAAAGTGAGTCCGAAAGTCTACCCGGTCGTCATCTGTCTGGCGTTCAGTGGCGCGGTGCTACTAACGGTCGCGCTGCGCTGCATCGTCGGCAGCCTGGTCCGACGCATCCGCGAAAGTGACGAGCGGGCCCGGGCGAACCGGCGCCGTCGATCAATTGAGGAGGCGCGGTGGCGCGACATCGAGCGCCGGGCCGACCTGATGGCGGGATTCCACCGCAGGCTGCGGGGTGTCGCGTGAGGACGGCCGCTTGGTTGATGTGCTGGCCGCTGCTCGGCTTGATGTGGGTCACCGCGACGGTGGGCGACTCGATGGAGGATGCCTGCCTCGCGCTCGACGAGACGATCGGCCGTCTGCTCGACTACGCGGAGAGCGAATGACGCTGACGAAAGCGATCGAGGTCGCCCGGCGCGTGATGGCCGAGCACGGCGGCGTCGAGATGGAGATCGCCGACATGCGGCCGCGCGCCGTCCCGCTGAACCCCGACAACCCCGAACAGATCGAGATCGCGCAGGCGTTGAACACGCTGGCCGCAGCCTCGCTGTCGCTCGCGAACTCTGGCTACTGACGAGGTGTGACATGAAATAACGCTGACCGCCTGCTGCTGGTACTGCTTCCCCGCCGCGAAAGTGTGGGGTTCGCCCGCCGAGCGAGTGTTAAAGAAGTCGGCCGCGACCTGTAGAACCTGCGCCTGCCAAGCGACGCGAAGGTCAAGTAACGGGCAGTGGCATGCCGCCGGAAACGTAACCGGCAGCAGTACATGCGCGACCGCGCTTGATTCGATTCAACGAAATGGCCCTGTTCGGGCCACGCGCGCCGCTGACCGCCCGCAGGGCGCGCATACAAAAGAGGGAACGCCCAAGGCAGCTAACCGGTGGATGCCGGCTCTGTGCCGCGGGTGTGTCTCTATACACCTTCACGCATTGCGATAACTGACAAAAGAGGCGTTCGCCGGACAGACCGGAAATCTGTTCTAAGTTGTCGTAAGCCGTGAGGGTGGTAGCTCAGGGAGCAGGCCGGATTCCAAATCCGAGTCGAGCGAGGTTCGATTCCTTCACTGCCCGCCAGAGGGTGGTCCCGGTACGCAATCCGGCAAGTGGGGGAAGAGCCCGCGCATCTTTCGCTAGTAACGCCCTCGTAGCTCAGCACGGCAGAGCAGTCCCTCTGTAAGGGACGGGTCGCAGGTTCGAATCCATGCCGGGGGCACCAGATCATCATGCGAGCGTGGCCGAATGGTCAGGCGGCGGCCTTCCAAGCCGTTCACACGAGTTCGATTCTCGTCGTTCGCTCCAAGTTGCGCTGCTCCCGGTGCGAATTCGTAGCTGGAGACCAAAACCTATCCAGACGAAATCGCACCGGCGAGCGCGCACTCGTTTTCACAGCTGGGGCGCCTAGCGGATGAGTGGCGCCATCTGTACGAGTAACCGCCGCAGGTCATGACGGGGTGCATGCTGGGGCCTTTGCCCGCTTCGGCGGGATTTTCCCAAGCGCCGGGCGTGACCAATTCCGAACAAGCCGCAGGAGATCAGATGGCGCGACGCAAGAATGCCGACGTCGCGGTCGCTGGCGCTGCGAGCTCGCGGCCCATGCCGCCGAGCGACATGCTCAACGACCTGACGCTGACGCGCCGGATCGTGCCGGCCCACGACATGTCGGATTGGGTGTGGCAGTCCATCCTCCGCGAGGGCGCGCCGCTACACAACGACGATCACCGGCACCTCTGGGATGCTGACATCGCTTATCTCTGGGCATCGGCTGAGAACACGAAGCGCATGCGCCGTGTTGTCGGCCAGTGCGAGGAGGTGATGATCCGCGCTGGTGGATGGCAGAAGGCTCGGCAGGAGCAACAGTTCTGCGAATGGTTCGGCCGGGTGCCGGACTTTCTGATCACGTTCGATGCGCACTACGCGCACGAGTGCAGCGATCTTCAGTGGTGCGCGCTGGTCGAACACGAGCTGTACCACGTCGGGCAGCGAGTCGACGACTTCGGTGCGCCTGCGTTCACGAAGGACGGCATGCCGAAGCTCGGCATTCGCGGGCACGACGTCGAAGAGTTCGTCGGCATCGTCCGGCGGTACGGCATCGCGGGTGGCTCGGGCGATACGGAGGCGTTCGTTGCTGCTGCGCAGCGGGCGCCGGAGATCGGGCGTGTCGAGATCGGCCACGCCTGCGGGACGTGCATGCTGCGCGCGGCATAACCGATACCCAACCAATACGGAATTCACGCAATGGCAACGCTCAATGAGGCGGTCAAGTGCTTCATTGTGCAAGCGCTTGCCTGCTACGACACCCCCACCGAGGTAGCAGATTCGGTGAAGGCCGAATTCGGCATCGAAGTTTCCCGCGTGCAGGTCGCGCAGTACGACCCTACAAAGGTCGCCGGGAAAGGCGTCGGCAAGAAGTGGGTGGAGCTGTTCCACGCCACGCGCGAGCGCTTTCGCCGCGAGGTGGCGGAGATTCCCATCGCCGACCAGGCGTACCGGCTGCGTCAATTGGGGCGCCTGTTCGATCGCACCGCGCGCAGCGGTAACACGGTGGGCGCCGCGCAGTTGCTTGAGCAGGCCGCGAAGGAGGCGGGCGGCGCGTTCACGAACCGGCAGAAGCTTGAGCACACGGGGAAGGACGGCTCGCCGATCAAGACTGCGGCCGTCCCGGTCGATCTGGATGAATTGACCGATGCTGAACTCGACCTACTCGAGCGTATCGCTGCTCGGCGCCAGCCTGGAGGAAATCCGGGCTGAGCGTGAAAAGCGCCGCCAGAATAAGCTGGCCGAGCTGCGGAAGAGCCTCTCGGCCAGCCACCTCGAATTCTCGAAGCACTTCTTCCGTGCGCGGCAGGGCATCGAGTTCCGTGTGAACTGGCACCACGTGCTGATCTGCGACATCGTGCAGCGTGTGATGGATGGCACGTCGAAGAACGTCGTTATCAACGTCCCGCCGGGCTCATCGAAGACGGAGCTCGTCGCGATCAATCTGATCGCGCGCGGCCTAGCAGTCAACCCGCGCGCGCGCTTTCTGCACATCTCGTATTCAGACGACCTCGCGCTGCTCAACAGCGAGACATCGCGCGAGATTGTCGGCTCCGACGACTTTCAGGCCATTTGGCCGATGACGATCGCCGCCGACGCGAAGTCGAAGAAGCGATGGAACGTGGTCGTCAACGGCAAGAAGGCCGGCGGCGTATACGCAGTGTCGCTCGGCGGTCAGATAACTGGCTTTCGTGCTGGGCACATGGCCGAGGGCTGGCAGGGCGCGATCATCATCGACGACCCGCTAAAGGTCGAGGATGCGTACAGCAAGACGAATCGTGACAAGGCGAATCGGAAGCTGATGTCCACGGTGAAGAGCCGGAAGGCGAACCCGGACACGCCGATCATCGTGATCATGCAGCGTCTCGCCGAAGAGGATCCGACCGGCTTCATCAAGTCGGGGAAGATGCCCGGCGAGTGGGAATTCATCGAAATTCCAGCGTTGATTACCGACGACTACGTCGCCGCGCTGCCGGAGCACATCCGCGCGATGGTTGACAGCGAAGAGCGCGACGACGATGGCCGGTTTAGCTACTGGCCATACAAAGAGCCTCTGCAGGAACTGCTCGCGGCCGAGAAGGCCGACGCGTACGTGTTCAACGGTCAGTACATGCAGCGGCCGGCACCGCTGGGCGGCGGGATCATCCAAAGCGGCAAGTTCGTGCGTTACGGCGCGCTGCCGCAGCTGCAATACCGGAAGATCTTCGCCGACACGGCGCAAAAGACGGCGGAGCGGAACGACTACAGCGTGTTCCAGTGCTGGGGTCTGGGCTACGACAAGCGCATCTATCTGATCGACCAGATCCGCGGCAAGTGGAAGGCGCCCGAGCTTAAACAGCGGGCGATCGACTTCTGGAACAAGCACGCGGCCATCGGAGCTGACGATCCTAGCGCGGCCGTGCTTCGCCAGATGAAGGTCGAGGACAAGTCGAGCGGTACCGGCCTCATCCAAGACATTCAGGCGGACGGCGGCATTCCGATCGAAGGTATCGAGCGGGTGAAGGACAAGCTAACGCGCGTCATGGACGTTGTCAGCCATATCGACGTCGGCAACGTATGCGTGCCGGCCGATGCGCCTTTCGTCAACGACTTCATCACCGAGTGCGACTCGTTCACAGCGGACGACACGCATATGCACGACGACCAGATCGATCCGATGGTCGACGCCATCAATGACATGCTGGGAGGCGCGAAAGACCTGTCGGTCTGGGAGCGGCTCGCCGGTTGAGCACGAAGGACTTCCCGAGGATGTCGAGAAAGAATCGAAACGCGCGGCCGTCGCCGCCGGCTACTGCTGCGCCGAAGCAGCGCACAACCGACTCGTTCGCAAATTTCGAGGCGCGACTCGGTTGGGGCGCAGACAACCAGGCGTCCGCATCGCAGTACACGCTGTCGTATCAGAGCCGCAACCGCGTCTGGCTCGAAGCCGCGTATCGCGGATCGTGGATCGTGCGTGCCGCGGTTGATGCGATCCCCGAGGACATGACGCGCAAGGGCATTGCGATGTCGGGCCTCGAGCCGACCGCCGCCACGAAGCTCGACAACGCGATGACGGAGTTGGCGATCTGGGATCAGCTGTGCGACACCGGAAAGTGGGCGCAGTTGTACGGCGGCGCGATTGCCGTGATGCTGATCGATGGGCAGGACATGGAGACTCCACTCCGGCCTGAGACCATCGGCAAAGGCCAATTCAAGGGCCTCGTCGTGCTGGACCGCTGGATGGTGGCGCCGCCGGTAGGCGAGATCGTTACTGAGTTTGGTCCCGACATGGGCATGCCGAAGTTCTACGACGTTCTTACCGACTCCGTCGGACTTCCGAAGGGGCGCATCCACTACTCGCGCGTGATTCGCATGGATGGCGAGGCGCTGCCGTTCTACCAGCGCATCAGCGAGAACGGATGGGGGCTGTCGATCCTTGAGCCAATGTGGGACCGACTGATTGCGTTTGACAGCGCGTCGGTCGGCACCGGGCAGCTCGTCTACAAGGCGCACCTTCGCGTCCTGCAGGTCGAGAAGCTGCGCGACATCATCGCGGCGGGCGGCCCTGCGTTGGCCGGCTTGAAGGGGCAAATTGAGTTCACGCGTCTCGCGCAGACCAACGAGGGCATGACTGTTCTCGACTCGACGGACAAGTTCGAGACGCATCAGTACTCGTTCTCGGGGCTGTCAGACGTGCTGATCCGGTTCGCCGAGCAACTGAGTGGCGCGACGGGCATCCCGCTCACGCGCCTGTTCGGTCAGTCGCCCGGCGGCCTCGGCGCGACCGGTGATGGCGAGATGAAGCAGTACCACGAGAAGGTCAACACCCGGCAGGAGCGCAAGCTGCGCCGCCCGCTGGGTCGCCTACTCGATGTGCTATCTCGTTCAGTGCTTGGCGCGCCCCTGCCGGAGGACTTCACGTTCACGTTCCGGCCGCTTCAGGAGATGTCGGCCGCAGAGAAGGCTGAGATCGGAAACAAGACGGTCGATTCGGTTACGAAGGCTGTCGATGCTGAACTGATCACGCCGAGTCAAGGCATGCGTGAACTGAAGGCGTCGTCCGAAGATACCGGCCTGTTCGGCGACATCAGTGACGAGCAGATCAAATTGGCCGAAATGACCGAGAAGATCGACGATCCGCCACCGATCGACACTTCGTTGCCGGACGATCTCTTGCGGCCGGCCGGCGCGCGAACGAGCGATTCCATCATCCGCAGATTGTTCCGACGACGATGACACTGACACTCGACCGCCGGCGGGGCCGGCCGGAGAACCCGGCGCGCCTGAGCGGAGCCGAGCGCCGATACCGGTCTCAGCTGCGCAAGATAGGTGGTCAGGTGGGGATGCTGGTTGACGGCTTCCCTGCCGGCGACCCGGCGTCCGCATCCTTCATCGAGGAGATGCTGCGCCGATACGCGGATGCGCTCGCGCCGTGGGCTGAGGTCACGGCTGCGCAGATGATCGCCGACGTGAATCGACGCGATGAGCAGTCTTGGATGCGTCGCGCTGCCGACATGTCGAATGCGCTGCGCGACGAGATCCGCGGCGCTCCGACCGGAGACCTGATGCGCGCGCTGATGGCTGAGCAGGTGACGCTGATCAAGTCTATCCCGCTCGAGGCCGCGCAGCGCGTGCACCGCCTGGCGCTTGATCGAATGGCTGATGGTGGCCGCGCGGCCGAGATCTCGCGAATGATCCAGGCATCCGGAGAGGTGGCGAAAAGCCGGGCAGACCTGATCGCCCGGACGGAAGTCAGTCGTGCGGCATCAAATCTGACGGAGGCCCGCGCGCTTCATGTCGGAAGCCCGGGCTATGTCTGGCGCACGTCGGAAGACTCTGACGTACGCGCCGATCACCGGATCCTAGAGGGGCGGTTCATCCCGTGGGACCAGCCGCCGATCGCGGACCGGCGCACCGGACGTCGTGCGCATGCCGGGTGCATCTACGGCTGCCGATGCTGGCAGGACGTAGTTTTGCCGAGAGGATGAGGACGATGACATCACAAATCACGATCCGCGTGAGTACCGCGTGGTGGCTGCCGCTCTACATGCGCGGCTTGGCCGCCTGGTGCCGGCTCACGCGCAGTCAACCGAATTACGGCAGCGTCGAGCGAATCGTCCGGCGTGCCGTTCGAACGGGCTTCGAAAGCTGACATGCGCATTTACACCACAGACCACGCGTGTTCGTGTGGCGGCACTGCTGCGCACGCGCCGCACGTAAAGGCGCACACGCGCGACGGCGTTACCGCCTCGGGCATGTACACGGCCGAGAAGATCGGCGTGCGTCGTTCGATCACGCCCGAGGGCTTCCTCCTCTGCGAGGAAGTGCCCATCGCGCGCATCGGCTCGCAGGACTACGCGTACTTCGAACTGCCCGAGCTTGAGGCGAAGGACGGCGTCATCGTCGCTGAGCGCACTGCTGAGGTGCTGTTCAGCCCGGAGACGCTTGCGAGCTTCGAAGGCAAGCCGATCACGATCGACCATCCGCCGGATTTCGTGACGCCGGCGAACTACATGTCGGTGGCTCGCGGGACCGTGCGTAACGTACGTCGCGGCGAGGGCGCGCAGGCTGATTTGATGCTGGCCGATCTGCTGATCACGGACGCCGAGGCGATCCGCCGCGTTCAGAGCGAAGGTGATGACGCGCTCGACCAGGTCAGCAACGGCTACGACGCCGACTACGAACAAATTGCGCCTGGGCGGGCGCGACAGGTGGTGATCGTGGGCAACCACGTCGCACTCGTGAAAAACGCCCGCTGTGGCCCCGTGTGCTCCATTGGGGATAGCAATCCAACCACTCCGACAGGAGACTCAAGCATGGCAACCAAGAAGCCCGCGCAGTCGACGCTGATCGAGAAACTGCGCAAGGCGTTCATGACGCGCGACTCGGACACGTTCGAGAAAGTCGCGAACGAGATGACGGGTGACGAAGACGGCGACGAAGCCGGCAACGGTCAACCGCAGATCCACATCCACATGCCCGGTGCTGCCGAGGCGAAGCCGGCCGCTACGTCCGCGACGGGCGACGACGGCGCCGGAGGCGGCGCTGACGATCCGATCGCCAAGGTTCTCGCCGCGGTGCAGGGCGTGGACGGCAAGCTGAACGAACTCGCCGAGCGTGTGACGAAGCTCGAAGGCGGCGGCTCGCAGACCGGAGATTCGGACGGCGACGACGACGATGGCGACGGCACGATGACTGGCGATGGTGACGGTGAAGGTGACGACGGTGAAAGCAAGGGCGCCGCCCGCACCGGCGATAGCACCGCGCTCCGCGACGAGTTTCAGGACGCGCTGTCGCGCGCCGAGATCCTCGCCCCGGGCGTCCGCCTGCCGACGTTCGACGCGAAGGCAGTGCGCAAGAAGACCGTCGATTCGATCTGCGTGCTGCGCCGGCGCGCGCTGCGTTCGGCTATGGACAACGAGAACGCAGATTCTGTGAAGGCCGTGACTGGCGGCGCTGACATTGCTGGCATGCCGTGCAATGCGGTGAAAGCATTCTTCAATGCCGCCTCCGAACTCGTCCGCGGGAAGAACTCGGGCGTGATGCAGCGCAAGACGAACGACAGTGCGCCCGTCGAGCGCAAGGACATCAACCAGATCCACGCCGAATTCTGGGCGAACCGCAAGTAAAGGAGCCGAAATGCCCTCGTACCAAGCTTACCAATTCCGGATGCCGGCCGGTTTCCCCGGCGATCTGCAGCGGGCTGAAGTCGCCACGATCGAGTCTCAGTTGATCGATCCGGCCGCACCTCCGACCGCGTTCGGTGTCGCCGTGAAGATGGTGAACGGCAAGATCCAGCCGATCAACAACTCGGCCGACACCGCCGCGATCGTGTACGGCGTCAACCTGCGCGCATACCCGATCCAGGGCAACGGAACCGATCCCCTCGGCACGTCGACGCCTCCGGCGAGCGGTCCGACCGACATCCTGAAGCGCGGGTATGTCGACGTCGCGCTCGGCGGCACGACGGCTGCCGCGAAGAACGGTACCGTCTACGTGCGTGTCGCGGCGGCCGCCTCTGGCAAGCCGCTCGGCGGCTTCGAGGCTGCTGCCGACGGGACGAACACCGTCGCGATGCCGTCGAGCTGGTATTTCACCGGGCCGGCCGACTCGTACGGCGTCACCGAGATCGCCGTCAACATCTGACCCGGCGCTATACAGCGCTTCACCTGAGGCCCCGCTGATGCGGGGCTTTTGCATTTCAGGAGCCATTACATGGATATGTTCGAACAGAAGTATCTGCGCCGGGGCGCAGTGGCGATGGCTGCTGCGCACGCCATCGCCGCCGCATCGCCGGCTGTCGCGGAGGCTTCGCGCCGTCTCGTGCGTGCGCGCACGGCGGATCAGCAGTACACGTACGACGCAGCGACGATCGACTCGACCGGCGCATTCCTCGTCGGCCAGCTCGAACGCCTCGACCAGACGTTGAACGAACCGCTCGTCGAATACACGTGGTCGCGCGACGTCTACATCCGCAGCGACGTGTCGGCCGCTGACGAAGTCGCGTCGTTCACGAACTCGGCCTATGGCATGAGCGGCGGTATCAACCCGAACGGGCTGAACTGGATCTCGAACGAGGGCAACGCGCTCGCCGGCCCGTCGGTCGACATCGGCAAGACGCCGCAGCCGATGCGCCTGTGGGGTGCCGAGGTCAAGTACACGGTGCCCGAGCTGGTGAAGTCGCAGAAGCTCGGGATGCCGATCGACTCGCAGAAGGTCGATGCGATGAACATGAAGCGGAACATGGACATCGACCAGATCGTCTACTACGGCGATGCGCAACTCGGTTTCACCGGCCTGGTGAACTCGAATGGAGCCGTCGGCAGCGTGACGAACGTCGCGAACGGCGCCGCTGGTACGCCGCAATGGAACACGAAGACGCCGAACGAGATCCTCGCCGACGTCAACGAACTCCTGACGTCCGCGTGGCAGGCTTCCGGTTGGAAGGTGAAGCCGAACCGCCTGATGCTGCCGCCGGCGAAGCTCGGATACATCGCGTCGCAGGTGATCAGCTCGTCTGGCAACAAGTCGATCCTGACGTACATCCTCGAGAACAACATCTGCACGCAGCAAGGTGTGCCGCTGGAAATCCTCGAACTGAAGTGGCTGATCGGTGCCGGCGTCGGCGGCACGCAGGGCCAGCTCGGCACGGTGGACCGCATGGTCGCTTACAACAGCGACAAGAAGTACGTGCAGTACCCGATGACCGACCTGCAGCGCACGCCGCTCGAGTACCGCTCGCTGTTCCAGATCACGACCTACTGGTCGCGCTTGGGCCAGATCGAATGGCGCTACGGTGTGACGGCAGCTTACCGCGACGGGATCTGACATGCCGAAACTACACGTCCATACCGCGTTCACGCTGCGTCACGACGACGGCTCGACCGAGAAATTCGCGGTCGGGGAACACAACTTCCCCAAGCCGGTGGCCGCGCACTGGTACGTTCAGCACCACACACGCGAGCCGATCGAGGGCGATGCCGCTCGTGAAGATTCCGCTGACAGCGGCTCCGCAGAGAGCGAGGCGCAGCTGAAGGCGGCCGCCGAGTTCCTGCAGGGCGAGAAGATCGCGCTGGAGGCTCGCGCGGCCGATCTCGACAAGCGTGCCGCCGAGCTCGATGAGCGCAATGCAACGCTCGCCGAACGTGAGCGTGCATTCGATGCTCGGGTGGCCGAGTTCGAGGAAGCGCAACGTGCCGTGGCGCAGGCTGCTGCTGACACAGCGCAACAGAGCGGCGGCAACCAGGCGAAGCCGCAAGGCGGAAAGCGCCAGTCGTGATTGGGGGTATGATGCACTGAGGTGCATCCCCCTCGCTCCCGCGCGCGGCGGTGCGGCAAATCCGGCGCCGCGCGCACTCCTTTTCAGGTGACTAGTGGACATCACAGGATTTCGACAAGCATTCGACGAATTTTCGGACTCCACGAAGTTCCCGGACTCGCTCGTGCAGTTTTGGCTGACGGTCGCGGTTTCTCTCGTGAACCCGAGCCGTTGGATGGAACTGACGGACATCGGCATCGGCCTGGTCACCGCGCATCACGTCGCGCTCGCGACGCGCGACATCAATACGGCTGCCGTCGGCGGTGTTCCCGGTCAAGTGACCGGGCCTCAATCGTCGAAGTCTGTCGACAAGGTGAGCGCGAGCTACGACACCTCAGCCGTCGCGGTCAAGGACGGCGATTTCTGGAACGGGACCATGTACGGCGTCCGTTACCTCAGCCTAGCACGCATGATGGGCGCCGGCGGCTTGCAGTTCTAGCCGTCCCGCTGCTCGTCTGGAGAAACTGATGAGCAGCATCAAAATCGATCGCCTCGACCAAGTGCTGAAGTCGATCAGCGGATTGGTTCAGAGAGAGGTGCTGGTCGGCGTGCCCGACAGCACCGCCGGCCGCAAGGACCAGGGGCAACCGCTCAGCAATGCCGAAATCGGCTACATCATGGAGAGCGGCTCGCCGGCGAACAACATCCCGGCGCGCCCGCACCTCGTTCCGGGCGTGCAAGACGCGCGCCCGAAGTTCGAGCCGCAGTTACAGAAGGGCGTCGAGGCGGCACTCGACGGAGACCTCGAGCAGGTTAATCGCCGACTCAATATGGCTGGACTCGCGGCGCAGAATTCGGTGCGTACTAAAGTGAACAGCAACGTTGCGCCTGAGTTGGCCGAGTCGACGCTCGAGGCGCGGCGCCGGCGTGGCATCACGCGCGAGAACACGCTGGTCGACACTGGCCAGTACCGCAATTCGATCACATACGTGGTCCGCAAGAAGTAGTCTGAAGTTTCCCCGATTCACAAGGGTCGCCCCGCGCGACCCTTTTTCGTTGGCGCTCCCACTATGGCTCTACTCGACGTCGTCGACGTCCTGCTCGACCCAGACTTCATGGACATGGGGCTGGTCTGCAACCGCATGACGCAGATCACCGACGCGCACGGCCGTGCGCAAAACACGCCGACGGCCACGACTTTCGCTGGCGTCGTGACGAGTGACAAGGGCGACCTTCTTCACCGAAATGCGGACGGAAGCCGGATCAACGGGTCGATCACGATTCACACGCCATTCCGGTTGATCGACGGCAGTGCTGGCTTTGATGCAGACGAGATCGTCTGGTCCGGCCGCGCCTACACGGTCGTCAGCGTGAACGACTACTCGCACTTCGGCCGTGGCTTCGTCTGCGCGACGTGCGACCTAAAACCTCTTTCGGGATGACCCCATGACCGACAGCTCGACCGGCGGATACCTGGCGCCATCCGTCGATGCGCCGCCGGCCGAGGACGATGCTCTCGACGATTTGGTCCATGACCTCATCGCGGGTATCACGGCGCTGCCGCCGGACCTCGTGCGGCCGCGCTGGCAGCCGACCGTTCCGAAACAGCCCGAGCCGGGCACCGACTGGTGCGCGTTCGGCGTGCAGGAGCAGGAACCGGACGCAGGTCCGGCGATCCAGCACGACGGCACTGGCGATGGCAGCGACACGTACGTGCGGCATCAGGACCTCGACGTCATGTGCACGTTCTACGGGCCGCGCGCGAAGGGCTACGCGCAGCGGATCGCCGACGGACTCGCGATTCCGCAGAACCGTGAGCAGCTTCAACTGCAGGACATGGCGTTCGTCGGCGTCGGACCGATTCGGGCCGCGCCCGACCTGGTCAACCAGCAGTGGGTGAGGAGCTACGACATGACCGTGAAACTGCGCCGCAAGATCACCCGGACCTATGCGGTCCTCAACCTCAAATCGGCCACCGTAGCGACGACGACGGATTCGTCGGCGCCAATGGCCGGCGTTTCGAACATCCACTCGTAGGGGACCAGCATGTCCAACGGATTGCCGGTATCGCGTCTGATCCACGTGACGATCAACCTTGCCGCTCTCGCGGCGCAAGGCGCGAACATGAACACTGGGCTGATTCTCGGCCCGTCGGCCATCATCGATACGAACGAGCGCGCACGCTCGTACGGCAGCATCGACGAGGTGACGGCCGACTTCGGAACGAATACGCCGGAGTACTACGCTGCGGCTCTGTACTTCAACCAGACGCCGCAACCCCAACAGCTGATGATCGGCCGGTGGGCGAAGACGGCAACGTCCGGCTCGCTGCGCGGCGGCGCGCTGTCGACCGCGCAGCAGGACATGACTGCCTGGAAGGCGATCACAACGGGCGCGTTCAACATCTCGATCGACGGTACCGCGAAGACTGTCACCGCGCTCGATTTCTCGGCGCAGACGAACCTGAACGGCGTTGCGACGGTAGTCAACGCGAAGCTGACCGGCGCGACGATCGCGTGGAATGGCTCGCAATTCGTCGTGACGTCGAGCACGTCCGGTACCAGCTCAACCGTCGGCTACGCGACTGCGCCGGGCAGTGGCGCGGACGTCTCGACCATGCTCGGCCTGACCAGCAGCCTCGCCGGTACGCCGGCGGACGGTATTGCACCGGAGCAGCCGGCCGACGCTGCTGCGGTGTTCCTTGACCGCTTTGCGAACCAGTTCCTCAGTCTCAACTTCGCTGACGCGTCGATCACCGACACGCAGCACATCGCGGTCGCATCGCTCATCGAGGCAGATCAGCGCCATATCTACGGCATCACGACGCAGAGCCCGCAGGTGCTCGACTCGACGGTGTCGACCGACATCGCGAGCAAGCTGAAGGCGTTGAATCTGAAGTACACCATCCTGCAGTACTCGAGTTCGACGCCGTATGCCGTGTCGTCACTGCTCGGCCGCCTGTTGACGGTGAACTTCGACGGCAACAACACGACGCTCACGCTCATGTTCAAGCAGGAGCCGAGCGTCGCTGCCGAACAGCTGTCCAGCACGCAGGCGAACACGCTGCAGGCGAAGAACTGCAATGTGTTTGTTGGATACAGCAACAACACGTCGATCATCCAGTACGGCGTGACGCCGAGCGGTCTGTTCGCAGATTCCGTCTACAACGCGATCTGGTTCCGCAACCGCATCGAGACGGACGTCTACAACCTGATGTACCAGAGCCCCACGAAGATCCCGCAGACCGACGGCGGCAACGCGCAGATCGCGGCGAAGATCTCATCGGCCTGCGAGGCTGGCGTGAACAACGGCTATCTCGCGCCGGGCGTCTGGAACTCGGCCGGCTTCGGTGCGCTCAATCAGGGCGACACGCTGGCGCAGGGCTACTACGTCTATGCGCCGCCGATCGCCACGCAGTCGCAGGCCGACCGCGAGGCGCGCAAGTCGGTCACGTTCCAGGTCGCGGCTAAGGAAGCCGGCGCGATCCACAGCGTTGACATTCTCGTCAACGTCAACCGCTAATAGAGGCAACACAACATGACGACTTACAGCTTTCAGGACGTCGCGTCGACCATCGTCGGCCCCGGCGGTGTGTTCTCCCTCGGCTACGGCGAAGCGACGGCGGAAGAAGGCATCACGATCGTGCGCGCGGGCGACAAGAACACGATGACGATCGGCTCGGACGGCGAAGGTATGCACAGCCTGCATGCTGACAAGTCCGGTCAGGTCACGCTGCGATACCTGAAAACGGCGCCGATCAACGCGAAGCTGATGGCGCTGTACGACGCGCAGTCGCTCGACAGTCGGTTGTGGGGCAAGAACCTGATCGAGGTTCGGCAGACGGCCGCCGGCGACGTAACGACCGCGCGCAGTTGCGCGTTCAAGAAGGCTCCGGACCTGAAGTATGCGAAGGACGGCGACATCGTCGAATGGGTTTTCGACGCGATCAAGATCGACAACATCCTCGGGACGTACTGAGCATGACGACCGAAGTCCAACTGAACGGTGTGCGGTACGGGATCGGCAAGCTGAGCGCGATACAGCAGTTCCACGTGTCGCGGCGCATCGCGCCGATCATCCCGCCGATGATCCCGGTGCTGATGAAGTTTTACGCTGAGCTCGAGCTGGCCGACGTTGCGCGCGAGCAGGCGCGCACGAACGCCGCGCTCGCGGCACTCGCCGAAGGCGCTGGCGACACAGAGGTGCCTGGTACGGAATCGCCGGAACTTACGGCCGACCGCTCGCGCGAGCTTCTGTCGATGGTCGACGCGATCGCGCCGGTGCTGCAGCCGTTCGCCGACGCGCTGGCTAGCCTGAAGGACGAGGACGCCGAATATGTCTTCGGCACGTGCCTGTCCGTTGTCGAGCGCTGGCAGGGCCCGGGATGGGCGAAAGTCTGGAATGCCGCCCACAAAACGTCGATGTTCGACGACATCGGCATCGACGTGATGCTGCCGCTCGTCGTGCGCGTCGTGGTGGCGAATCTCGGCCCTTTTATCAGCGGGCTGCTTACCAGCCAAGCGAGCAGCCCGGCGGCGACGTAGGCGGGATCCGCGCGCTGCCCGGCGGCGAGGACTGGCTGCTTGCTCCCGTGCACGCCCAGATGTGCCGGTACGAGTCGCTGCTCGACGGAACGCTCGGCCTCGCCGATGTTGCGCTGATGAACGATTCCCTTGCCGTCCGGGCGGACAACGACGCGGCGTTCCGCCGCAAGATGGAAAGAGAAAATGGCTGATACCGTCGTCATCCGCGAGTTTCTGGTCGCGCTCGGCTTCAAGGTCGACGAGAAGGGCCTGAAGAACTTCAGGGAAGGCGTTGATGACGCGACCAAGGGCGTCGTCCGCCTTATCGGTACGATCTCCGGCGCGGCGCTGACAGTTGGCGCCGGCGTCGCAGCATTCGCGTCGAAGCTTGAGCGCCTCTACTTCGTGGCGCAGCGCACAGGTGCATCGGCGACAAGCCTGCGGGCGTTCGAGTTCGCCGCGAAGAACATGGGCGTCTCGGCCGAGGCTGCGACCGGCACGATCGAGAACCTCGCGCGGTTCCTGCGCAACAACCCGGCCGGCGAGGGCTATCTCGCGTCGCTAGGCGTGCAGACGCGCAATGCCAACGGCGAGCTGCGGGACACGGTCGACATCATGTCGGATCTCGGATCGGCGCTGGCTAAGAAGCCGACGTGGATAGCCAGCCAGTACGGGAACATCCTCGGCATCGATGAGAACCTGATGCTCGCGATGCGCAACGGGGACTTTTCGAAGTTCCTGACGCAGTACCGCGAGATGTCGAAGTCCACCGGCCTTGACAAGGCTGCGGACGACTCGCATCGATTCATGACGCAGTTGCGGGGGCTCGGCACGACGTTCGAGAACCTCGGCATCCGCGTCGAAGCGGCGATGCTACAGAAGATCGGTCCACATCTCGATCGCTTTCAGCGCTGGATGGACGATCACGGTGCGGAGATCGCGAACCGGATCGCCGACATCGCGAGCGCAGTGTTGAAGGCCGCAGAGGTAATGGGGCCACCGCTGGCGGCGATTGCCGACCAGTTCATCGCACTCGACAAGGCTACCGACGGATGGTCGACGAAGTTGCTGTTTCTCGCCGGCGTGTTCAAGGTGCTGGGTGGATTCCAGATAATCGGTGGGATCTGGAAGATGGTCGCGGCGCTACGTGCGATGGGCGCAGCCAGCGCCGCAGCATCGGCGGCCGGCTCAGCCGGAGGCGTAGGCGGCCTGTTGGGGCGTCTGTTGCCGTGGGCCGGGCGTTTGGCTGGCGGCATCGGCTTGCTGTTTCACAGCGAAGACCTGAACGAGGGCGAGCGCCAGACGCTCGACCAACGTCAGCCGAAAGCCGGTCAGCAGTGGTCGCCAGACATGGCGAATGCGAGACAGGCGCCGTCGCAATCGCCGTCGGTTTGGCAGCGGCTCGCAGATTCGGCGTTTGGGCGCCTAATCTCGCGCGGCGAGGGTGACTACAACAGCGTCAATCGCGGCCAGCGTGGCGGGTATCGCGCGGGCACCGAGAACATCGAGGGCATGACGCTTGCGCAGGTCATGGCGGCGCAGCGAGCGGGGCAGTTCAATGCAGCCGGCCGATACCAGATCATCGGGAGCACTCTGGCCGACGCCGCGCGCGCACTGAAGTTGGGCGGTGACGAAGTGTTCGATAGGCAGTTGCAGGATCGAATCTTCCGAGACTACCTGGTGCGCGACAAGCGCCGCGCGATCGCCGACTACATCGAAGGGCGCAGTGACGATCTGCGCGCAGCGTTGCGCGCGGCCTCGCGCGAGTGGGCCAGCGTCGCGGATCCGGAGACCGGCCGCAGTTACTACGCTGGGACGGGAAACAACCGCGCGAGCATCTCGGCTGCGGAGATGGAGGCTGCACTTCGGAATACGCGGGCGACGTACCAACAGCCGGCCGGTGTGGCTGCGCAGTCGGCGCATGCCGGCACACAACGCATCGAGGTCAACCAGAACACGGAGATCCATGTGGCGGGAACCAGCGACCCGTCGGCTACGGGGCGCGCGGTCGAGCGTGAGCAGCGTGCGGTGAATGGAGACATGGTGCGAAATCTTCAGGGGGTGATTGCATGATCCTTGACATGATCACGATCTCGCCGAAGAAGATCGGCAGTATCAGGGTGCAAGTCGCGATCGAAGAGGTCTACAACGACGAGCTTACGATCACCGAGCACCCCGTCGAGAAGGGGGCAGAGATCACCGATCACGCCTTCAAGCGCCAGCCGGACGTCGTGATGCGGTGCGGTTGGAGCAACTCCGACTACGAGGCTCTGCTCGGCGCTGCAGAGGCAACGTTCGATGGTGGCAGCCTGCCATCGGCACAGTACGTCAACGCGATCTACTCGCAGCTGCTCGCGCTGCAGCAGGCGCGTACGCCGTTCGACGTTACGACGAGCCGGCGCCTGTATCAGAACATGCTGCTGCAGGGGCTGCGGCTCACTACCGATCCGAAGACGTCGAGCGCGCTCGTGCTTATGGCGACGCTCAAGCAGATCAGGATCGTATCGACGCAGGCGACGAAGCTGCCGCCGCGCGAGGACCAGGCCGACCCGGCGTCGACGGCGGAAACCGGCAACGGTGGCGTCAAGGCTGCAGTGCCAGCGACGCCGGCCCCTGGCGGCTCAGTGCCGCCGGAGAGTATGTGATGGCGAGCTACTTCGAGATTCCTTTTTCGCCGCGTCCCGAGCGCTTCACCGTGACGCTCAGCGGCGTAGATTACCGACTCACGATTCAGTACCGAAAGGTTGGTGGTGCGGGCTGGGTGCTCGACATCGCGGACGGTTCCGACAACCCACTTATCTCCGGCATCCCGCTGGTGACTGGCGTCGACCTGCTCGCGCAGCACCGGCACCTGGGCTTTCAGGGGCGCTTGTGGGTGCAGGGCAGTGATGATCCCGACAATGTCCCGACCTTCGAAGATCTCGGGATCGGATCGCATGTTTTCTGGGTGACAGACGAATGAGCACGGAGCAATTCGGGCGAAAGGTATCGCTGATCATAGGCTTCGACAGTGGCGAAGCGCTCGACCTATCCGAACTGCGCATCGTCTTCCGTGTGCAGCGAGGAGACATTCAGACGCCGAACTCAGCGCGGATTCGCGTCTACAACGTGTCGGCGACCACGGCGCGTCGTGCGCAAAAGGAGTTCACGCGCGTGGTGCTGCAGGCCGGCTACGAGGGCAACTTCGGGATCATCTTCGACGGCTCGATCAAGCAGGTGCGCCGGGGCCGAGAGAGTCAGACCGACACGTTCCTCGACATCACCGCAGCCGATGGTGATTCGGCGTACAACTTCGCGGTCGTCAATTCGACGCTAGCGGCCGGCTCAACGGCAGGCGATCATGTCGCTGCAGCGTGCACGGCGATGAATCCGTTCGGCGTGACGCAGGGCTACTTGCCGGAGCTGCGGTCGAATCCGCTGCCGCGCGGAAAGGTGATGTTCGGAATGGCGCGCGACTTCCTGAGATCTCTCGCCCGCACGACGCAGACGGTGTGGAGCATTCAGGACGGAAAAGTCGTGATGGTGCCGGAAACGGCATATCTACCGGGCGAGATCCCGGTGATCACTTCTGAAACCGGGATGGTGGGCTTACCTCAGCAGACTGCGAACGGCATCGAAGTGAAGATGCTGATCAATCCGAGCGTCAAGATCGGGCGTCTGATCCAGATCGACAATGCCAGCGTGCAGCGGTACGAGTACAGCCTCAACACTGGGCAGCAGGCAGAGAACGAGCGGATCGAGATGCAGGCAAAGCTGCAGGACGACGGGTTCTATTACGTAATGCTCGCGGAGCACTCCGGAGACACGCGCGGAAACGAGTTCTACACGGACACGATCTGCCTTGCCGCGGACGTCACAGTGCTTCCGGATTCATTCCGGGACAAGGCGACCGTACCTCCTGACAACGTAATCAAGAGGTTCGGTTAGAGGCCGTATGACGGCAACGCCTTGACGGTGATTTTTGCCCAGTTGATGTAGCTGTCCACGTCGGCGCGAGCGAGCGAGTTGAGTGCGATCGACTTCGTCGGCGTGTTGGAGACGACGATGACCGCGTTCCCATCGATCGTTTCGCCCCAGCAGCCAATATCCCAGACGCCTCGGTACGACTCGTAACGCCGCATGTTCGCTGCGTTCGTGAGTGGAAGCTCGCATTTTCGCGAGGTGTACAGGATCGTCGGGAATTCGGAAGTGGTCGCTTCACCCACCTTCATGCCAGCGAACGGATACACGTAGGCGTCGTCAGCGAAAGCTGTCGACGATGTGAGCATCGCGGCGATAAACAGCAGTTTTTTCATTTTCATCTCATGGATCGACGTGAAAGAGTCGGCGACCCGGAGGTCGCACTTCGCGAAGCCTTCGACGGGCTGCGGACCGGCCTATGGACCGCGATGCCCGGCATCATCCAGTCATTCGATAGCGCGGGAGACCGGCCGCCGACATGCAGCGTTCAGCCTGCGATCAAGGCGTTGGTTCGCGGCATCGACGGCACGATCACGAGCGTCGCTCTGCCGTTGCTGGTCGATTGCCCGGTTCAGTTTCCCGCTGGCGGGAATTGTACGCTCACCTTCCCGGTGCAGACCGGCGATGAATGCCTCGTCGTTTTCGCGTCGCGCTGCATCGATGCCTGGTGGCAGTCGGGCGGCGTGCAGGAGCAGGCAGAACTGCGCATGCACGACTTATCTGACGGGTTCGTTCTGCTCGGTTTTCGCTCGCGGCCGCGCGCGCTGGCTGGCGTCAGCGGAAGCTCGACGCAACTGCGCAGCGACGACGGTGCGACGTATATCGATCTGAATCCGTCATTGCAGAAGGTCAAGATCGTAGCGCCCGGCGGCTTCGATGTCGTCGCGCCGCTGTCGACGTTCTCCGCTGCCGTGACGATAACCGGACTCCTGACGTTCGTTGGCGGCATGGTGGGCAGCGCGGCGAGCGGAGCCGCGGCCGTGTTCAACGGCATCTTGAACGTGATCGGGCAGATCACTGCGAACGGAAAGCGGGTCGACGACACGCACACGCATCCGGACGCGCATGGCGGGAATACCGGTCAGGTCAATTGAGGCTCCAATGAAATACCGAAAGCAAGACGCTGATGGCGACTACGTCTTCGGCGGGGGGGCGAACGACTTTCTCGTGAACACGCCCGAGGCCGTCGCGCAGGCCGTTCTGACGCGCTTGCGGCTGCTGCGCGGTGAGTGGTTCCTCGATACCACCGTCGGTATGCCGTGGGCTACTGACGTGCTCGGGAAGTATACGAGCGGCACATACGACTCGGCGATTCGTCAATGCATCCTCGGTACGCAGGGCGTGACCGAGATCACGAGCTACTCGAGCTCAGTTGATCCCAGCACGCGCGAGCTGACTGTCGCCGCGACGATCACCACCATCTACGGCACCACTACGGTACAGGCAACATTGTGACGATCACGACCATCGCGCCCACGATAGATGCAAACGGCATCAGTGCACCGACCTATGCGGACATCTTCGCATGGCTTCAAACTCAGTACCGCGCGATCTACGGCGCGGACGTGTACCTCGATCCCGACAGCCAAGACGGCCAATTGCTCGGTGTGTTCGCGAGGGCGCTCAACGATGTGAATTCCTCTGCAGTCGCGATCTACAACTCGTATAGCCCGTCGTCGGCGCAGGGCGCTGCATTGTCGAGCAACGTCAAGATCAACGGGATCCGCCGGCAGGTTGCATCGTTCTCGACCGCAGATCTGACGCTCGTCGGACAGGCGGGCACGACAATCACAAACGGTGCAGCGAAGGATGCGAACGACGTGAAGTGGATGCTGCCCGTGACTGTCGTAATCCCGCCGAGCGGCCAGATCACAGTGACTGCGACGTGCGCGAATATCGGAGCGGTGACGGCGCGGAGCGGAGCGATCAACCAGATCTCGACGCCGACGCGCGGATGGCAAACCGTGACGAACTCGTCCGACGCAGCGACGGGTGCACCAGTCGAGATGGATGCTGCGTTGCGCCAGCGTCAGACCGTCTCGACGGCGCTTCCGTCGCTGACTGTATTGGACGGGATCATCGGCGCGGTGGCAAACACCGCCGGCGTGACTCGTTACGCGATGTACGAGAACGACAAGCGAGTATCGGACGCGAACGGAATCCCGGGAAACTCGATCTCGCTCGTCGTCGAGGGTGGAGATGCGATCGCAATCGCACATGCAATTGCAACGAAGAAGACGCCCGGCGCCGACACATACGGAACGACAAGCGAGACGATTCTGAATCGCTACGGACGTCCGGTCACGATCAGCTTCTTCCGGCCTACCGATGCTCCGATCTCGGTCGCGGTCTCCATTAAGCCGTTGAGCGGCTACACGGAGGCGATCGGTGCGTCAGTTCAGAGCGCGATTGCAGCGTACATCGAGGGCGTGGCGATCGGCGGCGGCGCATCTGGAAACGTCGAGTGGGATTACTGCGTTTCCGCGGCGAAGGGCGTTGCCAGCGGGAATACGTTCCGAATTCTGAGCCTCGTCCTGACGGGGCCTCGTGGCGCAGGATTGCCGGATGTTGCGTTGCTCTTCAATGAGTCGGCATCGTGTAGTACGGACAGCGTGACAATCACACCAGGCTGATCGCATGGCTCAAACAAACGACTACACCGACCTGATTACGTCGGAACATCAGCCGCGTCAGAAGTTCATGGCGACGGTTTCGACGCTCATTCAGCCGGTCGTCGATCAGATCAATGTGCTGCTCTCGATGCCCGGTCAGTTCGATCTCGAATCGGCGAAAGGAGCGCAACTCAACGTTGTTGGGGAGTGGGTCGGAATCGGTCGGCAGGTGGTGATCCCTAAGGTCGACTATTCGCCTGACGGGCCGACCATCTCGACGTCGGTGATCACTTCGCTCGATGACGACACTTACCGGCTGTTGATCATCGCCAAGATCGCGGCTAACAACTGGGACGGGACAACCGAATCTCTCGCAGAGCTGCTGCAGATTCTGTTTCCTCCGGAGAGCGGCACCCTGATTTTCGTCGAGGACAACTTCGACATGTCGATGACGATCGGAATCTCGAATGCGATCCCGTCGATCACGTTTCTCAGTTTGCTGTTCAACCAGTACCTACCGATTAAGCCGTCCGGGGTGCGAATCGATTGGTACCCGGTCACGTCCGAGTTTGGCTCTCCTATCTTCGGATTCGACATGAGCAACGAGTATGTCGCAGGCTTCGACGAGGGCGCGTGGGGAACTGATGATTTGAATGTGATCGTCACAAACCTGTACTGGGTGTCCATCGTTGGGCCTGAAGCCAACGAGATTGCCACGCTCGTGAACGTCACTTTGCCGGCCGCAACGGCCTGATTCTGTCGCGCGAGATTCGCGCCGAAAAACATCGGAGTTTCAATGTCCGTCCAAAACGACTTCCTCGCCTTTGCGGTCGGGGCAGGCGCGAATGTCATGGGGCAGGCCGACTATGCGGCTAGCACCGCTCTAAGCAAGGGCTTCGTCGCCGGAACAGCGCGATCTAATCTTCTCAACAAGGTATGGCGCCAGAGCAGCATCATGGGCGCGGTGCTCGCGCAATTCATCGTGGCTCGCACGAATCAGCCGGTTATCGACGATGGCACAACGGGGGCGATTCTCACGAATCTTCTTTCCTCGTCCGCCGCGCAGAACGGAGATGCGGCCCAACGTTTTCAGGTTGCGGACGCCACAGATCCGCACGACGCCCTCAATCTGGGGCACGCGAATGCGCTGTTTTTGCCTCGGGTTGGGGAAGTTCGCATGTGGGCAGGCGCCCCCGCAAATATCGCCTCGGTCTGGGGTGCGGGATGGTATTTGGCGGACGGTGCCAACGGTACATCTGACCTGCGAGACAGGTTCATCGTCGGCGCCGGCGCGACCTATGCCGAAGGGGCGACCGGCGGCAATGCTTCGGTGACGCTGACTGCGGCTCAGATGCCTTTGCACAACCACGATGTCAATGAGAACCCACACCATCACGACACGACCGAGGCGCCTCACGTGCACACGACTTCGATCGGACGCGTGGGTGTCGTTGACACGACATACGGGCAGGGTAATGGCCCATATAACAACGACCGCGCAGATTCGTACTCAACGACCGCGGTGAAAACTGGTCTCACCGTGAATGCTGCAACCACGGGCATCACGACGATGAATGCCGGTGGAGGTCAATCGATCGACATCAGGCCGCCGTACTTCGCACTCTGCTTTGTGCAGTACGTAGGGAATTAACGCAGTCATCCCATCCCTTCGTTTAGTCAACCAAAGCCGCCTCGAGCGGCTTTTTTTCGTCCCTACGAATGAGCTACGACACTCTCTCCGATGCTGTAAATGGGTTCAAAGCTGATGCCGACCGTGTGGATACATTCACCAATGGCGGACCGAGCGATTCGTACTCAACGACCGATGGTCGAGACGTTCCATCAGTGGCGAAGTTTCTTGCCGACAAAGACAGTGAGATCAACCAGAGCGCCGACGGAATTCTGGCCGGCGCCACGGCTGCCGCGACCAGCGCCTCAGGTTCCGCTTCGAGCGCAACGAACAGCGCAGCATCCGCAGCATCGTCCGCTCTCGCAGCATCTACCGCGATCCCGCCCGTACTGGTCACGGACTACACCGCGTTTCGTGCCTATAGCGGCACGGCTTCGGCTCTCCAGGTTACGGGGCTCCGCGTATCTGCAAAGCCGCTTGGGATCGCGGGCTCGTTCATCCGCGACGACTTTGCGACCAGTGTTGTCGACGATGGTGGAACGGTCATCATCACGACAGGTGGCAAGGTGTTCCGGCGGGTGTTCTCGGGTGCCGCATCGCCGCTGTTTTGGGGTTGCGCCGGCGATGGCGCGACTCTTGATGATGGAGCGTTCACTACGCTCGAGTCAGGCTACAAGAACAAACCTGTCGACTTGCAAGGACGGGTCTACGCTGTATCCGCCATCCCGACTCAGAATTCCTATCGCAATGGAGGATTCAACGTTGGTGGAAAGATCCGTTGGACGCATGAGTCGACGTCATTCTTCGGGCGCAACGGTTCGTGCAACTACTACGGCGGCCAGCTTCGTGCGCTTGCAGCCGCGATCGCAGATCCGCTCACGCAACTCCTCTCGGTAACGTTCGTTGGCGACTCGATCACATGGGGTATCGGCACGAGCGGCACCGAAGCGACTGATCCTCGTAATGGTACGCTCGGAGACCCACGCGATAACTCCCTGACGGGCAGTTACGTGAACAATATGAAGCGCTGGTTCGCGCAAACGCTGGGGCCATCGTATGGCGTGACGACGACGAACACGGATTGGCCGTATGCGACATCGGGTGCTGGCAATGGTGCTTGCATTACGACGCATCAGCGAGCTATCGATCTGGGGTTTCTCGATACAGGACCATTCACATATGCCGTCTCAGGCGGTGCTGCACATTCGCTCGCTGCGAGCGCGACGTCGATCGCCGGCGCTCAACGACGGTTCTCGGTCCCGCAAGGTGCGCTCGGGTCGATTTCGTTCAATATGACTGGTGAGCAGTTCACGTTTGTTTTTGACGGCACGAACTCAAGCGATCGCTACAACGTGTACATCAACGGCATGTTGCTCGCCGGATCGCCGTTCGATATGAATGCGAGTCGAATCGGGCAGCCCAACCCGTTCTACAATTTCAAGCGCAACCACGCATTTCCGTTCGCGCGTAACGCGACGGTCAAGATCGAATTTGTCGCGCCTGCAGATGGGACGTCGACGTCATCCGTCTATGCCGGCGCACTGGAGATTCCCAAGCAAATTCGCGTCAAGAACCAAGGGATCAGCGGTGCGACGACACGATCGTATCTGACGTACAACTTCCCGACGTCGAAACTTCAGTTTCCGCCGCTTCAGAAAGTGAAAAGCGGTTTCGGCGCTACGATTACCGCTGGGTCAAGCGGTGGTCCGGTGAGTGAGACGGACGTTACCACGGCAAGCAGTGCGACTGGAGAGCAGATCCAGCTCGACATGTATGGTGGCGGCACGTATTCGGTCACTTGTCCGATCCCCGCCGGAGCTGATTCGCTGCTGATCGGATTCAGCGGCCTTGGCAATGGAGCGACGGTCAACGTTTTGAACGGCGCGACTGTTATCGACACGTTCAGCAGTGTCACTCCGTCTCCGGCCTTCCAGCAGCAGCATCTCGTACGGTTCCCTGCGGGCGCGGCATCGCTGACGCTTCAAACTCTTCCGAGCGCAAGCGCGCATATCGCGTTTTACATGGAAGGCCTCGTCGCATTCCAGTATGCGAGTGCAAGTGCATATCCGACGAACAACGGGTATGGGAAGGGCGTTGCGGTTGAGTCGAGGGACTCGTTCTGCTTCATCCAGCTTGGCACCAACGATCGAATTGCAGCGGCTGCCCCGCAGTATCCAACGCCGGCAACGGTATCGAACTATCTCAGCCAGATGCTTGCGCTGATGCCTGACGGCTGCCTACCGATCATCATGGTCGCCAATGCGGCTCTGAACGACGGGCCGCCGACGTACTGGGGATCGATGCTCGACATTCGGAACATTTTGAAGTGTTTGGCGAAATCCAGCAGCGTCGACTTCATCGACAACCTCGAGATGTTCCAAGGGGCGCCGGTCAGTCAGTTCACGGCTGACGGACTGCACCCGAACGAACTGGGGCACCGTCTGATGTCGAGCAATATCATCGACGCAATCAACAGGGCGTGATCTCAGCCCGCTTCACTCGAGCCGCCAACCCTGGCGGCTTTTTCTTTACAGGGACTCGATGAAGAGCGATCTCGCGGCAAGTGTGGCGAAGGTTACGCCCGCGGTAGGGGGAAATTTCTGGTTGTGGCTGACTAGCCACGACATCAACTGGTACGTCGCGTTGGCGACGCTCGGTTACATCGGGCTACAGGCGTACTTCCTGATCAAGAACAAGGGCAAGCGTGGGGGACTACTGGATGGCTAACGTACCGAGGAAGACGCTCGTGAGTGTTGTGGGGGCTGCTGCGGCAGCCATTCTTTTTTCCATCGTCCCGAAGTTCGAGGGGACGAAATTGTTCGGCTATCTCGACCCGGTCGGGATCCCCACGAAGTGCATGGGCGATACGACGAATGTGGTGGTTGGTCAGCGATACAGCGAGGCCGAGTGCCGCGAGTCTCTCGAGCGGCAGTTGATCGCGCATGCCGATCCGGTACTGAAATGCACGCCGGGTTTGAAGGGACACACGTACCAGCTCGCGGCTGCGGTGAGCTGGGCCTACAACATCGGACAGTCGGCGTACTGCGGCAGCACGACTGCGAAGCGGTTCAACGCCGGCGACTGGAAGGGCGCGTGCCGTGCGATGAACGAGGCGGACAACGGCCGGCCGCAGTGGGTGACGGCCGGTGGCCGCGTGCTGCCGGGTCTGGTGAAACGACGCGCTGAGGAGCGTGCACTCTGCGAGCGTGCCCTATGACAACGAAAACTCACGAGACGCGACGAACGTTGTCCGAGGACGTTTTCTACCCGGATCACGAGCCTCGCACCGAGTCTCCGACGTTCCGCGCGAGCAAGCGCTCGATGAAGTCGGCCGGAGGCTACGTCTGCGCGGTGTGCGGCGATGACCAGGCGGTTGAGTCACACCACCGGTTCTTCGAATGGGCGTTCTCGCACGCGATCGACTGGAAGTGGATCCGCGAGGTTGCGCTCAACAAGTGCGACACGATGTTCAGTCACAAGCTGCGTCGCATTGTGCCGATTCCGCTCCAGCACCCGATCTGGGACGTTATCAAGCTGACGCAGGGCTTCGAATGGGAGGCGTTCGACCCGGCCCGGCCTGAGACGTTCGTCGACTCGACCTACAACCAACTGCTGCTGTGTGCGCTCCATCACCGGGGCAAGGATCACGGCCGGCACGAGGAAAGCGACCCGGTCTGGAGCGTGCAGGCGTTCCTGCTTCCGGGTTTCGTCTACTCGCCGGACGAGCTCAAGCAACTGCACGCGAAGGAGCGGAAATGACACTTCTGAAGCTGGTTTGGCCGTATGTGCTTGCCGTGCTGCTCGGTTTTGCCGCCGGCAGCTATGGCGAGCACCTGATCAGCGCGCGGGAGATCGCGGGCATGAAGGCTGACGCCGCGGCGACTCAAGCGAAGGCGGTAAATGCCGCGCGCGCCGAGGAACAACGCCGCACCGCGGCTCAAACGGAGATTGCGAAAGATGCGAACCAACAACGAACGGCAGCGCTCGCGGATGCTTTTGCTGCTCGTGCTGCCGCTGGCAGCCTGCAGCAGCGCGTCGATCAGCTCGTCGCAGCCGCCCGCCATCCCGCCGCTTCCGCCGGAAGCGCGCCAGCCGGCGACCCCATCGGTGTGCTCGCCGACGTGCTCGGCAGCATTGACGACCGCGCGGGAGAGCTGGCAAAGATCGCTGACGATCGGGGCATCGCCGGCAAGCAATGCGAGCGCGACTACGACTCCCTGACTGGCCCCGCTCGTTGATTGCCTGCAAGAACTTGCCCTTAGTCTTGTATGATTACGGAACAGTAAACATACGAGATTTGCGGGGTTTTCCGAGTGGACGAGTTTTTCGATGACGTGCGCGAGCGCTATGACGTGCTCCCGCAGTTCAAACTGCATGGTGGTCAGTTGCGCGCACTGCGCAATTCCTTGAAGGATCCGCTCGAGCAGCAGACGACGCTTATGTTCGCCGGCGACTCCATATTTTGGGGTGCACTGCTGCCTGAGAATCCTGAGCAGAATCCGCGCGATGGCACGCTGGCCGATCCCCGTGACAACTTCGAATCGCCGTCATTTGCCAACGAGTTCAAGCGGTACATCGGTCGGCGCTTCTTCCCTGACGCCGAGCCGGTGCATTCGAACTGGAGCTTCTCGCGCAGCGGTCAGTCGACAACGACATACACGCGCGAGCTAGTGCTTTTCCCGGGAGCCGCGCCGTTCTTGCAACCGATTCTGTCGGGGCCAGCGACCAGCTCGAATGTCTCAGATCCGACAGCGCTGCGCGGCCGCCGGCAAGACTTGGCGATCGCGCCGGGCGGTACGGGGTCGCTCGCATTTCGCTTCACGGGTACCGAGTTCGCCATCATCTATCACTCCGTGCCTGAGCGATCGGCCGACTACGAGGTGTTCGTCAACGATGCGAGCCTGGGCGTTTTCTCGACAGATGCCGAGGCGCTCGCTCACAACACGCGCCGGACGCACACTTTCGATTACGTGCGGGACGCCCTCGTGCGCATCGAGGCGCGGTATCCGGCGGGGCGTGCTGGGGTCCATCTGCTGCGCCTCTCAGGGATCGTGATTCGCAAGACCTGCACCATCATCAACAACTCGATCATTGGAATCGATACGTTCAAGTATGCGGCGCTGAACTTCGGAAAGATCGGGCCCTCGATCATTTCGCCGGATCTCAATTACGTGATCATGCAGCTCGGCACGAACGACCGTATCGCGGTGAGCGGGCCGACCCCGCCGAACACGCTCGAAAAGTTCCGCGCCAACTTGCAGGCGCTGATCGACAAGATCACGCCGCATGCAAACTTGGTCCTGATGAACGCATTGCCCGCAGCGCCGGTGCTCGAAGCCCCGCCGACCTATGTGTTTACGACGGCCGACGTGCGCGACGTGATTCACGAGACGGGCGCCGCCGGTGGCTTCGATGTGATCGACAACCATTCGATCTTCGACGGGATGGATACGAAGGACTTCACGTCCGATAGGCTGCACCCGAACCAGCTGGGGCACGGGATGATTGCAGCCAACATGATCGGTGCGTTCGAGGTCGCGAGCTGACAAAGATCACTTCTTGACTTCGGTGTAGAAGGTCGGCTCGGCCGCGCGGCGTTTCCGTTTCCGAGCGTGACGGATCATGCGATTTCGCGTGTGATCAGTGCGCGTTCAGTCCTCGGCGAATCGGGCTTCGTCCTGCAAAATCAGGCGGAGCTTGTAAAGGGCGACAAGGTGGCCGCCGGCATCCTCGTCCCAGACCTTCTGAACCGTCACCCGGAGCTCCTCCGCATCCCTGAATTGGCGCCGACATCTGGCAATCTCAAGGACCAAGCGCCGCACCTCGTGACCGTCTGGGTACTTCCGCCACATCTCGCGCAGCTCGCGATTGGACGGTGACTGGAAGGCGGGCAGCGGCTGGCGAAGCATGGTCGTGGGCATTATACTGTATGGATATACAGTATATCCCGGGGTAAGATGGGGCCGTCAAGCCGAAAAATAGGGGGCGGTCGATGTGTACCAACTACCGTGCGCCGCATGAGGACTACGAGCTTCGCGAACTGAAGATCCAGCCGTTCAGCGAGCTACATCGGGACTTCCCGTGGAAACCTGAGATCTACCCCGACTACCTCGCGCCGATCGTGCGCGCAGCCGGCGTGGAAGCGGAAGCGGTGGTTGCGAACTTCGGGATGATGCCGAAGGCGTTCCAGCCGGCCGGAAAGAAGTTCATGACCGTCAACGCACGCTCGGAGACGGTTGCCGAGAAGCCGGCGTATCGAACGGCCTGGCGCGCGGGACAGCGTTGCTTGATTCCCGCGGCGTGGATCTACGAGCCCAACTGGGAGACAGGCAAGCACGTGCGCTACCGAATCGGCGTTGGGGACTGGCAGCCGTACTGTGTCGCCGGCATCTGGCGCGCGTGGCGCGGCCCTGACGGCGCGGAAACGCTCGCGATGTCGATGCTGACCGTCAACGCCGATCAGCACCAGGTGATGAAGCACATGCACAAGCCGGGCGACGAGAAGCGCTCGGTCGTGATCCTGCGGCCGGCCGACTACGACGAGTGGCTGCACACGAAGAACGTCGACGCCGCGCGCGCGATGCTGCAGCTTTACCCGGCCGATGAGATGATCGCCGAGCCGGACAAGCGAGACTAGGGCTGCATCGGGTGCGGGAGCGCGCGGTCAAATGTGCTCGCTAGTGATCCCACTTGAGCCCAGCCGTATCGAACGTGAACTGCTGCAGTCCGGCGTCATAGATAGCCAGCTCGACGATGAGCTTTTTGGATGACCGGATTCGCTTTATGAAGTCGGGCGCGTTGTTGAGAAACGCCGCTTCCGTTGCTCCTCCCGCAGCTGGAGAAAGCGAGACCTTTGAAATGGCGTGGTCATCAAATTTCACGGTTGCCTGGCATCCGGGGTATCCGCACGTGAGCTGCCCCTTCTTTATCGCCATGAACGCCTCGGTGTGCCCCTCGGCAGTCTTCCGAATGGCAATCATCAGGTGAGAGCCGCCTTGGTACGGGAAGGGCAGGTTGAGTTCGTTTGACGATACGGTGAATGCGCTGTACTGCATTGTCCCGCGCATCTGATCGCGATCTTCGTTGTAGGTCCACGATGATTCTGGGGCCTTCTCTTCCGCGATAGGTGCTGGCGCCGATTGCGCGCCTGCGGTCGCCCCTGATGCTGCAGCAGGCGCAACGCTTGTCGATGCCGGCTGCGCGTCGCTAGTTGACGGCTTGTCGCAGCCGGACAGCAATACGGCAAGAAGGCACCCGATAGCTATTTTTCTCATTCTAATTCCCCGATTATTATCGGCCTGATTCTACATCGCACAATCAGGTTTACGGGTCATGCCGCCTTTTCTGAATCGGCATTTTCCAGCGCAAACTTCTCGACGCCGTCTAGCCAATCTGCCCAGGCTTGCATCATCTCGCGGCGCTCGGGCATGTACTTCGCGTGATTGTAGGTGGCGCGGGTCTTGTCCTTGTCCTTGTGCGCGAGTTGCATCTCGACGACCTCGTCCCGCCACCCCATTTCATGCAGATAGGTTGACGCCGTCGCACGGAAGTCATGACCTGTCACGGCTTCTTGGTTGTCCGCGAAAATGTACTCCAGCGCCTTGTTTACGGTGCCGCGTGCCATGTGGGGATTTTTCCGGTTGCTATGGAGAATCGGGAGCAACCATCCTTTGCCGCCGTACATCCTCTTCAGTTCGAGCAGCAGGGCCTTGGGCTGCTCGGCGATCGGCACGATGTGCATGCGCCTCGACTTGATCTTGTCGGGAGGAATCTTCCACTCGTTGGCCTCGAGGTCGATCTCTTCCCAGCGTGCGCGGCATAGCTCAATCGTGCGCGTGAAAAAGTACATCAGGAGCTTAATCGCGATCGCGGTACGCCGGCTTTGATAGTGGGGCAGATAGCGGTAGATGGCGTGCATTTCCGCGTGCGTCAACGGGCGAGAGTTTTCCGTGGGCGGCTTAATGGTGACGCCGCGCAGGACGGACGCAGGATCCGCGTCGGCGCGCTGCGTGATGACAGCGTACTGAAACACAGATGAGGTGTACTGGCGCAGCTTGATCGCAACGGTTGGCGACCCACGCATCTCGACCCGCTGCACCATCGCCAAAATGTGCTGCGAGGTGATAGACCTCATTGGCCGGCTCCCGATGATCGGGTATGCGTCGGCATTGAGCATGCTCGACACTTCGCCGTGGTGGCGTTCGCTCCACGCCTTTTTCTTCTTGCCGAGCCATTCGTCACAGACTGCCTTGAACGTCTCCTTGCTGGCGTCGACCGTCTTGAAGATTTCCTCCTGCCTGGCGTGCGCCGGGTGGATTCCCTTCTTCACCAGTGCGCGGGCCTCGTCGCGCGCCTTGCGGGCTTCTTGCAGGCTCATCTGCGGGTACTCACCCAGCGCGAACAAGTTTTCCTTTCCGACCATCTCGTACCGGTAGCGCCAGAGCTTCGATCCACTCGGGCGGACTTCGATGTAAAGCCCATTGGCGTCGGTAATTTTGATAGCCTTACTGTCTGCCTTGGCTTGCCGGATCTTGATGTCGGTGAGTGGCATGATGAGAAACCGGGTATCGGGTGAAAGGAGTCTCAATGATACCCGGTTTTATACCCGGTTTTTTCGCGGATGGCGGCGGTTCGCCATGAACCACGGCGAACCGCATGACGCCCGCTAACCCCCGCCACGCAATGCCTTGGCGGTATTTGCCGAACTGGCGCGAACTAGTGAGAACTTCATGATCAGGCACATAGTAATGTGGAAGTTGAAAGAATCGGCCGAAGGCGCGACGCGCGCGCAGAACGCGCTGAAGCTGAAGGAAAAGCTCGAAGGCTGCCGCGACCTCGTGCCGGGCACGCTGCAGATCGACGTCGGCGTGGCGACGCCCGGCCTCGACGCAACTGCCGACATCGTGCTCGTGTCCGATTTCGCGGACAAGGCCGCACTCGATGCCTATCAGGTGCACCCGGTTCACCAGGAAGTGAAGAAATTCGTCGTCGCGGTGGCTGAATCGCGCGAGTGCGTCGACTACATCGTCGACAGCCCGCGATGAGCGACGCGGCAACCCCGACGGACGGCCCGTCGATCGAAAGCCCGTTCGTCGACCTGCTCGGCGTGCAGCTCGTGTCCGCGAAGGACGGCGCGAGCGAGCTCGTGTTGCCGCTCGAAGAGCGGCACATGAACACGTGGAGCATTGCGCACGGTGGCGTGACGATGACGCTCGCGGACATCGCGCTCGCGATGGCCGCACGCAGCCTGACCGATGACGGCGTCGGCGTCGTGACGGTCGAGATGAAGGTGAACTTCATGCAGCCGGGCCGCGGCGAGTTGCGCGCTTACGGGCGCGTGATGCATCGCTCGACGACGATGGCCTACTGCGAAGGCGAAGTGCGCGACAGCGACGGCAATTTCGTCGCGAAGGCGCTCGGCACGTTCAAGTACATGCGGCGGCTCGCGGTGGGCCGCGACATCAAGCGGCAACGCTCGCGCACCGCGCCGGACGCCCAGCCCGGCCCGAGCGACGCGTAAGCGCCCGGACCCACGGCCCCGCCTCTTCACCGGCAGGGCCGTTTTGTTTTGCGGGGCGGGATTTTCGATACGCACGGCGCATAACGCTCGCCTGACGCGCACATGGCATCATGCACGCTTGTCCGTTCACGGCGCCCCGCAGGCGCCGTCCTAACCGATGCCGCTGAATCCGAAGATCGCCCAGGTGCTCGACATGATCGAGCGTGCGAAACGTCCGTCCTATCACCACCAGACGCCGCAGCAGGCGCGCGCCGCGTACGAGAAGAGCGCGCCGATTCTCGACGTCGCATCGGCGCCGATGCATTCGGTCGAGGACTGCGTCGTGCCGACGCGCGACGGCCGCACGATCGGTGCACGGCTGTACCTGCCGGTTGAGCCGAGCCTCGCGGAGCCGCTGCCCGCGCTCGTCTACTACCATGGCGGCGGCTTCACGGTCGGCAGCGTCGATACACATGACGCGCTGTGCCGGATGTTCGCGCGCGATGCGCAATGCGCGGTGCTCTCGGTCGGCTACCGGCTCGCGCCGGAACATCGATTCCCGACCGCGGTGAACGACGCCGACGATGCATTGCAATGGCTGCATCGCGAGGCCGCCACGTTCGGCATCGACGCCGCACGGCTGGCCGTCGGCGGCGACAGCGCGGGCGGCACGCTCGCGACCGTCTGCGCGGTGCTCGCACGCGACGCAGGCATTCGCCTTGCGCTGCAGATGCTGATCTATCCGGGCGTGACGGGCTACCAGGACACCGAATCGCACGCACGGCTCGCGAACGGCTACTTGCTGACGCAGGACACGATCCAGTGGTTCTTCACGCAATACGTGCGCGATCGGGCGGATCGCGACGACTGGCGTTTCGCGCCGCTCGACGGCACGCGCGATGCACCGTCGTTCTCGGGTGTCGCGCCGGCGTGGATCGCGACGGCCGAATACGATCCGCTGAGCGACGAAGGCGCCGCGTATGCGGAGAAGTTGCTTGCGGCGGGCAACGTGGTCACGCTGGTCTGCTATCCGGGGATGATCCACGAATTCTTCAAGATGGGCGGCTACGTGCCCGAGGTACGGGCCGCGCATGCCGATGCGGTCGCGGCGCTGAAGGCCGCATTCGACGACGTTTGACGGCGGTTGTTGAGCGGCGAACGCGCCGCATGGGAGCTGCGATGACGGACGGCGTGGTGGAAACGGGCGACTGGGCGGTTCTGGGCGGCGACGCCGCGCGGATTCGCGACGCGGTGTTCGTGCGCGAGCAGCAGATCCCGCCGGAATGGGAGCTCGACGACGACGATCCGCTGTCGCTCCATGCGGTGGCGTACCGGGTCGATGCGGTGACCGGCAGACGACGCGCGGTTGCGACGGGGCGGCTGCTGCCGACCGGCACGATCGGGCGCGTCGCGGTGCTGGCCGACGCACGCGGGCAGGGCGTCGGGTCAGCCGTGCTCAACGCACTGCTGGAAGCGGCGCGGCGACGCGGCGAAATCGTCGTGCGGCTCTACGCGCAGGATTCGGCCGTGTCGTTCTACCTGCGGCACGGCTTCGCGGCGGTCGGTGAACCGTTCGTCGAAGCCGGCGTGCCGCACGTCGAGATGGCGCGCGCGCCGTAGCGCGGCGCCTGCTCCCGCGCTCAGCGCGGCGGTGTTGCGTCGAGGTCGAACGTGAACGCGCGCTCGAACGTGCCCGGGCGGACGGTGCGGTGCGAGCCGTCGTCGTCGCAGCGTTCCTTGATCTCGACCGTCAGCCGCACGCCTTCCTTCATCGTGACGCGCAGCGCGGTCGTGCCGCGCGTGCCGTATTCGGGCGTCTCGATGAATGCGGCCGACAGCGCACGCTCGCGCTCGATCGGAATGCCCGTGTGCGGCAGCGCGTCGTCGTCCGCGACATGCGGGTCGCGCATCAGCGCGATCAGCTCGTCGAGCGACGGGGTTGGATTGTCGGTGAGCAGCGTGCCGAGTTCCGCGCGCTTGCGCACCACTTTCGGCCAGGGCGTATCGAGCCGCGCATTCGACAGCGCGTGCACGCCGGGCGCGATCGCGATGGGCGCGGCGACAGCGCTTTCGCCCTCGGGCGCGCGATTGCAGAACCACGCGAGCTCACGCCGCCGCCAGTCGCCGACGAGCAGGTTGAAGCCGTTGTAGACGGCCGCATGCTCGGCCAACTGCCTCAGGTAGTCGAGCGGCGCGACGGACGGCCCGCCGAGGAAATCGGACACGAGCTTGCCGCGGGTCGGCGCGCCGGCGCGAATGTCGAACGGCGCGCGGTAGTTCGTCAGTGCAGCGAAACGGCCGTCGCGCGATACGCCGAGCCACGTGCCGCCCGCTTCGAGATCGCGGCCGGCCAGCACGCCCGGTACATCTTCCCACCATGAGAGCGGCGCACTTGTCCGACGAAAGAACTCGTCGCGGTTGGCGGTGAGGGTAAAGACGGGACCGGCGGCGGCATCGGGCTGCCAGTCGAAGGCAATCAGACACATCGGGCGAATCTCTCGCAGGAAACATCGGGCGCCGGCTGCGACTCGCGAGCCGGCGCGCGAACGGGTTGTCAGTGCATCACGCTTCCGTCGGCCAGGCGTACGGCAGCGTATCGAACGCGAGCACCGGGCCGTCGGCCGAACCGAGGTGCACCGTGCCGTTGTCGAGCGCGGCGAGCTTGATCTCGACGAGCGCGTCGACACCGCCCGCGGGCGCGGCCGCCGCGTTGACGATCATCCCGCACGGCTGGCCGGGATCGTCGCTGTGGAACAGCTCGACGCCGGCATGCACGGTATCGGTCTCGCCGGCGACGTGCGCGAGCGCGGTGCGGCGCTTGATCGTGCCGCGGTACTGGCTGCGCGCGACGATTTCCTGGCCCGGGTAGCACCCCTTGCGAAAGTTAACGGCGCCGATCACGTCGAAGTTGACCATCTGCGGCACGAACTGTTCGACGGCAGGCTGCGTGATGCGCGGTTCGCCCGCGCGGATGTCGAGCCAGTCCCAGACGGCCGGCGACACGACCGGCAGCGAACTGCCGAGTGCGGCGAGGCGCGCATCGACTTCCGCACGCGGGCCGATCCACAGGTAGCGCTTGCGGCCGGCTGCATCGGGCACGCGGATCAGCGTGCCGGCGGGGCCGTCGACCTTCACGTGCACGCCGTCCGGCAGTGCGTCGAAGATGCCCGACAGCGCGTCGCGCACGTCGCCCGCGAAGCCGACCACCGCGAGCGTGTCGCTCGCATCCGTCAGCTTCGCTTTGGCACGCAGCACGAACATCGACAGCCGCTTCTGCACGGCGGGCTGCACGTCCTTCGACACCAGCAGGCGCACGCCGTGGCCGGCGCGCCACGTGAGGAACGAGCCGAGGAGGCGCCCCTTCGGCGAGCAATAGCCGGACAGCCGTGCACTCGCGGCATCGAGATGTTCGATGTCGTTGGTGAGCTGGCTGTGCAGGAACGTGGCGGCATCATCGCCGGCCACGTCGATCACGCCGAACTGCGGCAACGGCATGCAGGCGCTCGGCGCATCGAAATCGGCGGCGGACGGGCGGGGGAAAACGGGGAGCGAGGCGGGTGCGGCCTGGACTGCCGGTGAAGCGAACGGTGTGCTCATGGAATGAGGGAACAGTCAACCCTGACTTTGACGGAGGCGAGCAAGTATTATATGGGTCTTACCTGAGTCACGTTTCCATGTCCCTACTGAAGAAATGCGCCGCGACGATCGTGGCGCTGGCCGTCGTTGTGGCCGCTGCCGGCGCGGGCGGCGGATATTACTGGGCAACCCGGCCACTGCTGCTGGGTTCGGCATCGCTCGACGTCACGATCAAGCCGCGCAGCAGCGTGAAGAGCGTCGCGCTCCAGTTGAAGCGCGGCGGCGTGCCGGTCGAGCCGCTCGGCTTCGTCGCGATGACGCGCGTGCTCGGGCTGTCGAGCCGGCTCAAGTCCGGCAACTACGAATTCAAGACCGGCATCACGCCATACGAGGTCCTGCAGAAGATCGCGCGCGGCGACGTGAACGAGTACGTCGCGACGGTCATCGAAGGCTGGACCTTCAAGCGGATGCGCGCGGAACTCGACTCGAACCCCGATCTTGCGCACGCGACGGCCGGCATGAGCGACGCCGAGCTGCTGCGCGCGATCGGCGCGTCGGACAACGCGGTGCAGCGCGGCAGCGGCGAGGGGCTGTTCTTTCCCGATACCTATCTGTTCGACAAGGGCACGAGCGACCTGAACATCTACCGGCGCGCGTACCATCTGATGCAGACGCGTCTCGACGAGGCCTGGGCCGCGCGCGTGCCGGGCCTGCCGTACAAGACACCTTACGAAGCGCTGACGATCGCGTCGATCGTCGAGAAGGAAACGGGCCATGCGGCCGACCGCGCGTTCGTCGCGGCCGTGTTCGCGAACCGGCTGCGGATCGGCATGCCGCTGCAGACCGATCCGTCGGTGATCTACGGGCTCGGCGATGCGTACGACGGCCGGCTGCGCAAGCGCGACCTGCAGGCGGACACTCCTTACAATACCTACACCCGACGCGGGCTGCCGCCGACGCCGATCGCGTTGCCGGGTGTGGCCGCGCTGCAGGCGGCGATCAATCCGGCACAGACGAGCGCGCTCTATTTCGTCGCGAAAGGCGATGGCACGAGCGTGTTCTCGGACACGCTCGGCGACCACAACAAGGCCGTGGACAAGTACATACGAGGTCAATAATGGCGAGCGGTAAATTCATCACGTTCGAAGGCATCGACGGGGCGGGGAAGACCACCCACCTGCAATGGTTCTGCGAACGCCTCCAGGGCAAGCTGGCTGCGGCCGGCCGGCAGGTCGTCGTCACCCGCGAGCCGGGCGGCACGCAGCTCGGCGAGAAACTGCGCGAAATCCTGCTGAACCAGCCGATGGATCTCGAGACGGAAGCGCTGCTGATGTTCGCTGCGCGCCGCGAGCATCTCGCGCTCGTGATCGAGCCGGCGCTCGCGCGCGGCGACTGGGTCGTGTCCGATCGCTTCACCGACGCGACGTTCGCGTACCAGGGCGGCGGCCGCGGGCTGCCGCGCGACAAGCTCGAGACGCTCGAGCGCTGGGTGCAGGGCGGCTTCCAGCCCGACCTGACGGTGCTGTTCGACGTCGCGCCGCAAGTCGCGAGCGAGCGTCGCGGCGCCGCGCGCATGCCCGACAAGTTCGAGAGCGAATCCGACGCGTTCTTCTCGCGCACGCGCAGCGAATACCTGCGGCGCGCGGAAGAGGCGCCGCACCGCTTCGCGATCGTCGATGCGACGCAGACGATTCCCGAGATCCGCCAGCAGCTCGAACGCGTGCTCGCCGCGCTGTAATTCGCAAGGAACGCACCACATGATCTATCCGTGGCAGACCGACGACTGGAACCGCCTGCAGCAACTGCGTGCGCAATGGCCGCACGCGCTGTTGCTGCACGGTCAGGCCGGGATCGGCAAGCTGCAGTTCGCACAGCATCTCGCGCAGGGCTTCCTGTGCGAATCGCCGCAGCCGAACGGCGAGCCGTGCGGCACCTGCGCGGCCTGCACCTGGTTCTCGCAGGGCAACCATCCGGACTACCGGATCGTGCTGCCGGAAGCGCTGGCGGGCGAGGCGCCGGGCGCCGCGGACGACGCGAAGGCGGCCGATGCGGACGAAGGCGGCAAGAAGACGCGGGCCCCGAGCAAGGAAATCAAGATCGAGCAGGTGCGCGCACTGCTCGACTTCTGCGGGGTCGGCTCGCATCGCGGCGGCGCGCGCGTCGTCGTGCTGTATCCGGCCGAGGCACTCAACGTCGCCGCGTCGAACGCGCTGCTGAAAACGCTGGAGGAACCGCCGTCCGGCGTCGTGTTCCTGCTCGTGTCGGCGCGCATCGACCGCCTGCTGCCGACCATCATCAGCCGCTGCCGGCAGTGGCCGATGACCGTGCCGGCGCCCGACGCGGCAGCGGCCTGGCTCGCCGCACAGGGCGTCGAGCATGCGCCTGCGCTGCTCGCCGAGGTCGGTGGTGCGCCGCTCGCT
>NZ_JAAGPE010000584.1:0-2418 GCF_017104605.1 Burkholderia sp. Ac-20384
TCTCGGCAGGCTGGATGGCCGAGCACGGCCGTCACGGCAGCCGCGCGGCTCGCGACCCACAGGCACAGGCCGAGCGTGGCGTCGAACGCGAGCGGCGGCCCGTCGACGAGCGCCGCATAGTAGGGATAGGGATCGCGGTGCGTGACCGCTGCGATGGGATCGGTCGGGTTCATGCAGACAGTATCGGTGCAGCGCACCGCCGCATGTTTCGGGCTGACGTGAAATGTCGCGGTGCGTGCGTTGCGCGGGGCCGCATCGCGACGACAGGTGATTGTCAGGCAGCCGAGCGGTAACGATGCGACTGCATGCGCATGCGGACGCGCCCGGCCGAAATCGCGCGCGGCTCGGGCACCACCGTGTCGTGAGGGAACATTTCCTGCCGGAATTCGCCGTTTTCGTCGAACCACTGGCAAATCAGCCAGTCGCCGTCGTCGAATACGACCGGCCCGGCATAAGTGACGGTCATGCGCGGCCCGCCCGTCTTCAGCGTCACGACATCGCCGACACGAAACCTGACGCGTTGATTTTCTCGGTTCGTCATCGCTCTCTCAGCATTCTTATATATCGATATTCCCGGTGGCTTACCAACCGTTCATTCGAACGTGCCGCAGATTATCAATCAAAAAACCGGCCGGCAACTCCCGCGTTCAAAAACATACTGACCGGGGAAATGCAACAATGCGCGGCATCGACGCGCGCGGCGAGCGCCCGATCGCCCGATCCGGCGCGGTTTGTGCGCCGGCGCCGGTCGAACGGGCGGGAATGCGGAGAATAGACGATGTATTTTGCGTCGTCACCGACGTTTAATTCGGACGCGAAATCGGTTGATTATTGTCAATCAACGTTTCGACTGGAAACGATCCCACGATTTACTTACGCTCATTCCCCGAACAAAACCGGCGAATTATCGGGTGACGCAAACCAGCGGTTGATATCGCGCCCGGGCACGGCAGCTTGCGTAAATGTAAACGTGCCGTCCTGCGCCATCTCCTTCGCCGCGCGCAGAAAGGCGCCGAGCGCGGCCCGCGCCAGCGCGCCGCCGACGCTCACGCGCTTCACGCCGAGCGCCGCCAGCGCGTCGAGGCTCAGCAATCCGCCCTGCAGCCCCATCACGACGTTCACGGGCGCGCCGACCGCCTGCGTCACCGCCGCGATGTCGTCCGCATCGGTGATGCCCGGCGCGTACAGCACGTCGGCACCCGCGTCGCGATAGGCGACGAGCCGCGCGATCGTGTCGGCGAGGTCGTGGCGGCCATGCAGGTAGTTTTCGCAGCGCGCGGTCAGCGTGAACCGGAACGGCAGCGCGCGTGCCGCAGCGACGGCCGCCGCGATACGCTCGATCGCCGCTTCGCGCGCGTAGATCGGCGCGTCGGCGCGGCCCGTCGCGTCCTCGATCGAGCCGCCGACCGCACCGGCCTCGGCCGCGAGCCGGATCGTTTCGGCCACCGTGTCGGGTGCGTCGCCGAAGCCGTTCTCCAGATCGGCGCTGACGGGCAGGCCGCCCGCGGCGACGATCTCGCTAATGTGATCGAGCATCGCGTCGCGGTCGATCGCATTGTCGGGTTGCCCTTTCGAAAACGCGTAGCCGGCACTTGTGGTCGCGAGCGCCTCGAAGCCGGCCATCGCGAGCAGGCGCGCGGTGCCGGCGTCCCACGGGTTCGGGATGATGAAGGCGCCGGGGCGCGCATGCAGGGCGCGGAAGGCTTCGGCTTGGCGGGCTTGCAGGTCGGAACGGGGCATCGCGGACTCCGGAAGGAAAGTGACGACTGAGCTTACGCCGGTCGTGCACGCGACGTTTCAGCATTCGCCGAAATGTCGTCGTGCGACTGGAAAAACCGGCGCGCCGGCGGTACGCCAGCAGCCGGCAACGCGCGGGCCGTCGCCGGCCCCTACCTGTCGCCGGCCCACGGTCGTTCAGATCGATGCGGTCGGCCCGCCGTCGATGCCGAGCAACACGTCGGTGACGGCCTCGGAGAAGCGCATCGCGCGACCGTCGATCAGCACGCCGTCCGGATTCGACGGGTCCCGCGCGGCTTGCGGCACGCCGTGCGCGAGCAGCACCCGCGCGCACGCCTCCCAGTCGGACGCGCCGACATGTTCCGGTTCGTTGACGGATGCCCACGACAACGTGCCGAGCGCATCGCTCCCGAACCCGTGCATGTCGCGCCAGCTCGCACCGTGCGCGAGCAGGAACGCCAGCAAGTCCGCGTCGCCGCGGAACACCGCGTGATTCAGCGCACTCGCATCCCAGTCGCCGCCCCGCGCGGCGATCGGCCAGCCCAGTTCGACCATGACCTTCACCGCATCGCCCGAACCCCACGCGGCGGCGTCCGGCAGCAACCGCAGCTGCTCGCCGGACAGCGCGCCGGGCAGTTCGGGATGGCGCGCCTGGATGCGCCGCGCGTCGTCGGCGTCGGC
>NZ_JAAGPE010000585.1:0-2462 GCF_017104605.1 Burkholderia sp. Ac-20384
CGCCCACCGAGTTCTACACAGTATCTTACACTCTGTCCCTACACGCCGCTCTTCCGATCCCGTTCGCGGTGCTGCTCGCCGCGCTCGATGCGCTGCTGGCGCGCGCGACCGGCGACGCGCGCATCTGCGTCGGCGTGCCGGCCGCGAACCGCGAACGCGCGGAAGTCGCCGGCCTGATCGGCTTCTTCGTCAACACGCTCGCGATCGACGTCGAGGTGCCCGCGCACGGCGATTTCTCGTCGCTGGTCGCGCGTACGCAGCGTGCACTCGTCGATGCACAGATGCACCAGGACGTGCCGTTCGAGCAGGTGGTCGACGCGCTCGGCGTGCCGCGCAGCGCGAGCCACCATCCGCTGTTCCAGGTGATGGCCGCGTACGGCGAGCGCCGCGCGCTGCCGGCGCTCGGCACGGCAGCGGCCGCGTTGCTGCCGTCGGGCACGCCATCCGCGAAATTCGACCTGACGCTTTCGGTCGAAGCGACGCCGGACGGTACGTTCGACGCCGCATTCATCTACGCGCTCGACCTGTTCGAAGCGGACGCGATTTCACGGCTGGCCGCGCGCTTCGTCATGCTGCTGGCCGATGCGCTCGCGCGCCCCGACATGCCGGTCGGCGATCTCGACTGGCTGCCTGCCGCCGAGCGCGAGCAGCTCTTCGCATGGAATGCGCCGGCAGGCGCCACCGAATCCGAACCGTTCGTGCCCGTTCATGCCCGCATCGCCGCGCATGCTCAAGCACGGCCCGACGCACGCGGCGTCGCCGACATCGACCGCGCGCTGACGCGCGGTGACGTCGATGCGCGCGCGGCACGGCTGGCGCGCCATCTCGTGGCGGCCGGTGTACGACCGGAAATGCGCGTCGGTGTCGCGCTGCAGCGCTCGGTCGACCTGCTCGTCGCGCTGATCGCGGTGCTGAAGTCGGGCGCCGCGTTCGTGCCGCTCGATCCCGCGCATCCGCGCGAACGGCTCGCGCAGATCGTCGGCGACGCGAACATCGCGCACGTGCTGACCGACGGCGCGAGCGCCGCGTCGCTGCCCGAGCTGCCGGAACTGCGTGTGTGGCGCGCCGATGAAGTCGATGCACTCGACGAAGCCGCGCACGTCGAGCTGCCGGACGTGCTGCCCGGCCACGCGGCCTATGCGATCTACACGTCGGGCTCGACCGGCAAGCCGAAGGGCGTGATCGTCGACCATGCGTCGTTCGCGCTGCATTGCGCGGCGATCGCCGAGCGCTACGGCGCGGGCGAGAGCGACGTGTTCCTGCTGTTCCAGTCGGTCAACTTCGACGGCGCGCACGAAGGCTGGTTTTCGCAATACATGTCGGGCGCCGCCGTGTCGGTGACGGCCGACGTGCTGTGGCCGCCCGCGCAGACCTGCGCGATGATGGTCCGCGACGGCGTGACGATGACCTACGTGCCGCCCGGTTGTGCCGCACAGCTCGCCGAATGGGCACTCGCGCATGGCGCGCCGCCGACGCTGCGTTCGCTGACGGTCGGTGGCGAGGCGACGTCGCGCGAAGCGTTCGCGATGCTGCGCCGCGCACTGCCGGACGTGCGCGTGGTCAACGGCTACGGCCCGACCGAGACGGTCATCACGCCGACGCTGTGGATGTTCCGGCCCGGCGACGATCTCGCGAAGCTCGGCGACGCCGCATACCTGCCGATCGGCACGCTGGTCGGCGCACGCACAGCGCATGTGCTCGACGAGCGCCTGCATCCGCTGCCGGTCGGCGTGATCGGCGAACTGTACCTGGGCGGGGAAGGGATCGGCGTCGCGCGCGGCTATCTCGACCGCCCGGCGCTGACGGCCGAGCGCTTCGTGCCCGATCCGTACGGCGCGCCGGGCGCGCGGCTGTACCGCACGGGCGACCTCGTGCGGCGTCGCGCGGACGGCGTGTTCGACTTCATCGGCCGCGTCGACCACCAGGTGAAGCTGCGCGGGCTGCGCATCGAACTCGGCGAGATCGAGGCCCAGCTTGCCGCGCACGAGGCAGTGCGCGAAGCCTGCGCGGTCGTGCACGGGCAGGGCGCACTCGCGCAGCTCGTCGCGTATGTCGAGCTGACCGCCGACGCACAGGCAGCCGCGCAGCCGGTCGAAGCCGCGACGCTCGACGCGCACCTGCGCCGCACGCTGCCCGACTACATGGTGCCCGCGCAGCTGATCGTGCTCGACGCGCTGCCGCGCAACGCGAACAGCAAGGTCGACCGCGCACGGTTGCCGGCGCCGGTGCGGGTCGAACGCGCGTATGAAGCGCCGCACGACGGCGACGAAGGCCCGCTCGCCGCGAACTGGTGCGACGTGCTGAATCTCGACCGCGTGGGCCGTGGCGATCACCTCTTCGACCTCGGCCGCCACTCGCTCGCCGCCGTGCGCCGCGCCACGCGCGTGGCCGCGCGGCCCGGCCGCCACGTGCCCCGGCCGCCGCGCTGCGAACAACACGAAGACCGCGCCGAGGGGGAAGAG
>NZ_JAAGPE010000586.1:0-2138 GCF_017104605.1 Burkholderia sp. Ac-20384
TTCGGTGCGCAGGATCAGGTTCGTATTGGTGCCGACCACCGTGTTCAGCGTGTCGAGCGAACGCAGCATCGTGTACAGGTGCGGGTTGCCCGCATAGCTCTTGCCGTAGATGTCGGCCGCATCCTTGCGCGATTGCGCTTCGATGCCGGCCGCTTTCACGTTCGCGTCGGCCAGCGCGATGCGCGCGTCTCGCTCGGCGTCCGAGCGGATCTGCGCGGCCTCGCGATTGCCGTCCGCGGTGCGCTGCGCGGCCACGGTCTCGCGTTCGGCGCTCATCCGGTCCACCGTCGCCGCGAGCGTGACGGCCGGCAGCGTGAGCCGTTCGAGCCCGACCTGGGCGACACGCACGCCGTACGCCGCATAGAGCTGCGCGTCGATCTGCCGGCGCAGCGCCTCTTCGAATTCGCCGATCTTCACCTGGGCCGGGTCGGTGTTCACGAGCGACGCGAGATCGTACCCGGCGGACGTCGTCTGCAGCGCGGAGCCGACGAGCGAGCGGATCTGCCGCGCCGCTTCGTCCGGCTCGTTGCCGACCGCGCGCATGAAACGCCCGATGTCGCGCGCATCGGCCGGCACGCGCCACGCGACGTAGGCCTCGACGATGATGCGCAGCCCGTCGCGGGTGCCGACGTCCTGCAGGCCGCTCGACGTGGTGTGCAGGCGCAGGTCGACCGGTGTCACCGCATCGATCGGCGCAGGCAGGCGCCACGCGAGCCCGGGTTCGAGCAGCACGCGCACGGGCCGCCCGAAGCGCGTGATCACCGACGCCTCGCCGGCACGCACCTGCACGAAGCTCGCGACCGCGAGTGCGACCAGCACGCACAGCACCGCGACGATGACGCGCAGGCGGAACGCGCCGGGCGGCTGCGGCGCACCGTGATGCGCGTGATGAGGGTGGTCGTGGCCATGGCCGTGGTGCGCATGATCATGCGCGTGCGAATGAAACAGACTCACGATATCGCCCCGGGTGCGGCGTCGCCCGCGTGCGGTGCAGCGGCACGGCATGTTGCCGTGCTGCGCCGCCCGTGCGGATCACGCCGCGACATGTCAATGGATGCCGGCGAGATCGCCGGCAGGAGTATTGCGAAGATCGACGGTCGCCCGCGTGCCGTCGGCAAGCCGGTCGTCGATGATCGTCATGCGTGCGTTGCGCAGGCCGCGTTGCAGCCGGTCGAGGTAATACTCGAACGGAAACGCGGGGCCGCCGAGCCGGTACGCGACCAGGTCGGCGTCGAAATCGATCTGCTGCACGCGCGCTGACGACACCGTGTCGCCGGCCTGCGCTTCCGCATGCGCGACCCGTTCGAGCGCCTGCTGCTGCGCGTTGCCGAGCAGGCCGGCCGCAAAGCCGCGCGCCTGCGCGACGCTGCCCTGCGCGCGGATCTGCGCGGCCTGCACGTCGTGGAAGGCGGCAGCCGCACCGGTCGGCGGATGCACGCTCTCGATCACGACCGCGATCACGTCGACGCCGCTTTGCAGCCGGTCGAGCTGCTGCTGGATCGCGCGCTTCAACTGGTCCGCCATCGCGGCCTGATTGGTTTCCAGCAGCGATTCGAGCGTATGCGAGGCGAGGTAGTGCACGAGTTCGCGATTGGCGCTCGTGCGCACCGTGCTTTCCGGGTCGATCGTGCGATAGAGCGCCGCGCGTGCCGCGGCATCGGTCAGGCCGAGCCGGTAGTCGACCCGCACGTCCGCGTTGACGATCTGGAAATTCTGGCGGTCGCCGTTCGCGCCGGCGATCACCTGGGTGGTTTCCCACGGATGCGGCACATCCCACAAACGGTCGAGGCGTTCGGGCGTCGGGCCGTCGGCCGGCACGGGCGTCGTATCTGCGCTGCCGTCGTTCGCGCTGCCCGCGATCGCGACCTGGTGCACCGCGCCGTTGTCGACGATGCGCGCGCGCCCGAACGGCCAGGGCAAGCCGACGTGCAGGCCCGGCTGCCAGACCGCGACCGGCGCACCGAACCGTTCATAGACCGCGCGCTGCTCCGGGTTCAGCACGACGACGGCGGTGAGCAGCCACGCACACGCGACGGTAGCGGCGAGCGCGCCGGGCAGCAGCCGCACGAAGCTGCGCCAGCCCCAGCTCTGCCGCAGGTCGATGCCGTAACGATGGCGCAGCTCGGCGCCGAGCGACG
>NZ_JAAGPE010000587.1:0-233 GCF_017104605.1 Burkholderia sp. Ac-20384
TATTGTATGATCGGTAGTGTTGTGTAGTGTTGAGGTTGCTATTAATGTGAGAGGAGAGTGTGTTTCTTGTACATATATGTGGTTTAGTTAATGATGTGTAAATATATGCAGATGTGGACGTGTTTGTGTACGTAGACTATCTACATATATAGTGTGTATTATGTGTTGGTGTTTATTTTTTTATTTGTTTTGTTTATGGTTTCTTTCTATATTTCTTTTTTTTTTTTTTTTTT
>NZ_JAAGPE010000588.1:0-2105 GCF_017104605.1 Burkholderia sp. Ac-20384
TCCTGAAGAGCGGCCTGACCGAGGAAGGCTGGGTCGTCGACACCGCGCTCGACGGCGAAGACGGCGCGTGGAAAGCCGTCGAATTCGACTACGACGTGGTCGTGCTCGACGTGATGCTGCCGAAGCTGGACGGCTTCGGCGTGCTGCGCGCATTGCGCGCGCAGAAGCAGACGCCCGTCATCATGCTGACCGCGCGCGACCGCGTCGACGACCGCGTGCGCGGGCTGCGCGGCGGCGCCGACGACTACCTCACCAAGCCGTTCTCGTTCCTCGAGCTGATCGAACGGCTGCGCGCGCTGACGCGCCGCGCACGCGTGCAGGAATCGACGCTGATCTCGATCGGCGACCTGCGGGTCGACCTGATCGGCCGCCGCGCCACGCGCGACGGCACGCGGCTCGACCTGACCGCGCAGGAGTTCCAGCTGCTCGGTGTGCTCGCACGGCGCAGCGGCGAGGTGCTGTCGAAGACGACCATCGCCGAACTCGTGTGGGACGTGAACTTCGACAGCAACGCGAACGTCGTCGAAACGGCAATCAAGCGCCTGCGCGCGAAGCTCGACGGCCCGTTCACGGACAAGCTGCTGCACACGATCCGCGGGATGGGCTACGTGCTCGAGGCGCGCGAGGACGGCGACACTGAGAGGCCGGCATGAAACGCTCGATCGTCCTGCGGCTGTCGGCGATGTTCGGCATCGTGTCGCTGCTCGTGTTCACGCTGGTGGGCTGCGGGCTGTTCGTGATGATGGAGCGCCAGTTGTTCGCCGAGCTGCGCGCGACGCTCGACACGCGCGCCAAGGTCGCCGAGATGATCGTGTCGCATGCGCTCACGCCGCAGCGCGGGCGGCTCATGCAGGAAAAGCTCGCCGATCTCGAACCGCCCGACGGTTCGACGCGCTACCAGGTCGACACCCCGAACCCGGACTTCCGCTTTGGCCAGCCTGTCGACGGGGTGCCCGTCGGCGCACCGTTCGGCGCGTTCCAGCAATACGCGCTGAACCACAGCACCTACGACGTGATGACGAAGACCGTCACGGTGGCCGGCAACGGCGAGCGGCCGACACTGAAGCTGGTCGTCGCCAGCTCGTGCGAACGCACGCAGCGGATGCTGCGCCGCTTCGGCTGGACGCTCGCCGCGCTGATCACGATCGCGACGATCATTACGCTGCTGCTGAGCCGTGCGGTGGCCCGTTTCGGGCTCGCGCCGCTCGACCGGCTGTCGCAGGACGCATCCGCGATCAGCCTCGCGAACCGCCGCCAGCGGCTGCAGACCGACGCGCTGCCGGCCGAACTGCGCGACCTCGCCACCTCGTTCAACGGCGCGCTCGACCGCATCCAGCAAACCTACGCGCGGCTCGAGGCGTTCAACGCGGACGTCGCGCACGAACTGCGCACGCCGATCAGCATCCTGATCGGCCAGACCCAGGTTGCGCTGACCAGCCGCGACCGCACGGTCGAGCGGATGCAGCAGACGCTGCAGTCGAACCTCGAGGAATTCGAGCGGCTACGCGTGATCATCAACGACATGCTGTTCCTGTCGCGCAGCGACCGCGGCGAACGTGCGACCGACCTGAAGGACGTGTCGCTCGCCGACGAAGTGCGGCGCATGCTCGACTTCCTCGAAATCCCGCTCGACGAGGCGCAGTTGCGCGCCGAGCTGCACGGCGATGCGCGGGCGGCCGTCGATCCGTCGCTGTTCCGCCGCGCGATGACGAACCTGCTGATCAACGCGATCCAGCATTCGGCGCCCGGTGCGACGGTCAGCGTGACGATCGTGCGCCGTGACACGCTGGTCGAAATGTCCGTCGCGAACCCCGGCGAACCGATCGACCCCGCCCGGCGTTCGCACGTGTTCGAGCGCTTCTACCGACTCGAGGAGGCCCGCGCGAACAGCAAGGAGAACCACGGGCTCGGGCTGTCGATCGTCAAGGCCGTCGCCGAGATGCACGGCGGCAGCGTGTTCGTCGCCTGCTCGGGCGGCATCAACACGTTCGGGTTCTCGGTCTCGACGCAACCCTGCGCCGGCGGCCCGTTGCGCCCGGCCGACCTGCACGATACCCGGCCGGCCCACGCGCCCCGCGCGTTGCACTGACGGCGGCCGCGCGGCC
>NZ_JAAGPE010000589.1:0-2404 GCF_017104605.1 Burkholderia sp. Ac-20384
CGAGCACCGTCACGCGGCAGCCGCGCCGTCGCGCCGATGCCGCGACTCCGAGACCGATGAAGCCGCCGCCGATCAGCACGACCCGCGCATCGGGCACGAGCCTCGAGCCGAGCGCCGCCGCGTCGTCGAGCGTGCGCAACGCAAACACGCCGTCGAGCGTCGCGCCCGGAATCGCGAGTCGACGCGCGCGGCCGCCGGTCGCGAGCAGCAGCGCGTCGTAGCCGAACACGCGAGCGCCCGACACGTGCACTTCGCGTGCGCACGGATCGATACGCTCGACCGTCGCGACGACCGGCTCGATGCGATCGGCCACCCAGGCCTCCGGCTCGCGCAACCGGCACTGCGCCGCGCTGCGCTCGCCGGTCAGCACACCCTTCGACAACGGCGGCCGCTCGTACGGCAGGTGCGCTTCCGCGCCGATCAGCACGATTCGCCCGCCCCAGCCGGACTCACGCAGCACCTGCGCCGCGCGGCCGCCCGCATGGCCCGCGCCGACGATCGCCATCACCCGGTCGTTCGTCATCGCGTCACACCTCGATCAGGATGCGGCCGTCTTCGATCTTCGCGCGGTACGTGCGCAGCTTCTCGCAGGCGGGCGCGGACAGCGGCCGGCCGTCGCGCACGTCGAAGCGCCCGTTGTGCTTCGGGCATTCGATCACGTGGTCGATCACGAGCCCGTCCGCGAGATGCACGTGCTCGTGCGTGCACAGGCCGTCGCTCGCATAGACTTCGCCGTCGATGCGGTAGATCGCGTACGTGTGGCCGGCATGGTCGAAGCGCGCGACGTCTTCGTCGTCGATGTCGTCAAGCGCGCCGGTGTCGATCCATTGCGTCATGTTGCTTGTCTCCTCGGTTGGAAGGTTCGATGCCGGTCAGGCACGCGCGGCATCCGGCACGGGCCGCACGACGTAATCGGACGGGTCGCGCGTCTGCCGGACCAGCGCCGGCACGATCTCCGCATACGCGGCCAGCGTGCTGCGATACGGCGGCGGCATGTCGGCCTTCACGGCCTCGTGCAGCTTCGGCAGCGCATGGAACGGCACCATCGGGAACATGTGGTGCTCGACGTGGTAGTTCATGTTCCAGTACAGGAAGCGGAACACCGGATTCATCATCACGGTCCGGCAGTTGCGCCGGTGATCGAGCACGTTCTCGGGCATGCCCGCATGCTGCGTGAGGCCGAAGTACAGGTACAGCCACGCGCCGTAGAGGCTCGGCAGCCCGATGTAGAGCAGCGGCAGGATCGTGTGCCAGTACAGTGAAGCACCGGTCACGAGCGCGTACACCGCGAGATGGATGCGACACTCGCGCACGACCTTCGGCCGCTCCGATTCGGGCACGTAGGTGCGCTCCTCGTCGTCGAGCCGGCCGGTGAACGCGATCGCGATCATCTTGCGCAGCTCGCCGGCCACATGCTTCAGCGCGACGAGGTTCAGCGCGAGCGAGAGCCAGTCGGTCGGCTTCGGCGCGGCGATTTCCGGATCGCGCCCGACGACCAGCGTATCGGTGTGATGGCGCGCATGGCTCCAGCGCCACGCCGTCGCGCGGCGGAACACCTGGAACGACGCGACCTGGTACAGCACGTCGTTCATCCAGCGCGTGCGGAACGCGGTGCCGTGCCCGCATTCGTGCCAGCGCGAGTCGGCCGGGCTGCAGTAGAGCGTGCCGTACACGAAGAACGCGGGGATCGCCCACGCCGAATGCGCGCGCCATGCCAGCCACGCGAGCACGCCGCTGATCGCGATCGCCGCGTACCAGATCAGCGTGTCGCGGATCGCGCGCGCGTCGCCGCGCTGCATCAGCTGCTTCATCAGCGGCCGCGGCACCGCGCACCGGTACCACGCGGCGTTGACGAGCCCGGCCGCCTGCGCGCGCTCGCCGGCGCCGCCGATCATCCGGTATTCGTGACGGCGCGCCGCCGTGCGGTCGTGCGCCTGGTCGTCGAGATGAACCACGTGCGTCTCCTTGATTCCTTGTCCGTAGGAAGCGCGCCAAGCGCTTCGGCATGGAATCAAAATTAGGCCCGCAGCCTCCCCCGCTCAATCGAAACGTTGACGAAATTTCGCCATCGCTTTAGCGTTCCTCGCATCGCCACGTCTCGATGGCGACACCACGATGGAGACAACCATGGCAGGCGAATCCGGGCCGCGCTGGCGCAAGCGCACCGCGCGCTTCGACGAGATCGCGGCGCTCGCCGGGGTCAGCACGACCACCGTCGACCGCGTGCTGAACGAGCGCGGCAGCGTCTCGGCGCAGGCGCGCGAACGCGTGGTGGCGGCCGAATTCGCGCGTATGCAGCGGATGCCGCCACACTTCCGTCAGCGCGTTCGCGAGCGACTTGCCCTTGTTCTTGCGCAGCACGCCCGCGACTTCCGCCTGGCAGCACGGCACCAGCACGATGTGC